>JAWXBP010000249.1 GCA_034440135.1 Planctomycetia bacterium | reverse complement strand
CGCTGGAAGTGATCGAACACTTGCCGCTCGAAGCGATTACGCCGTGGCTCTGCGAAATACTTCGCGCTCTCAAGCCCGGCGGAACGCTCGTGCTCAGCACGCCGAACACGTTTTTTCCGATGGCGTACCTGCGCGACGTCACGCATCAGACGCCGATTTGTTACGACGAGCTCGGGGCGCTCGTCGAAGGAGCTGGGTTCGAAGTGACTCGCATCGTGCGCATTTATCACGACCCGCTGCATCGCAAGCTGCTGCGAAGGTATCTCTTCGGGTGGCTGTTTCGGCTGATCTCAGTCGACTTCGCGCGGCAGATTGTACTCGTCGCGCACAAGCCCTAGATCGCAAGGAGTGCGATTTATTTGCGCTTCATGGCGCGGACGAGGGCTGCGCCCATGTCGGCGGGGCTATCCGCGACTTCGATGCCAGCGTCTTGAAGGGCGGCGACTTTTTCTTTGGCCGTGCCTTTGCCGCCGGAGATGATCGCGCCGGCGTGACCCATGCGGCGGCCCGGCGGCGCGGTGCGGCCAGCGATGAATGCCGCGACCGGCTTGGTGACGTGGGCTTTCACGTACGCGGCGGCCTCTTCTTCAGCGGTGCCGCCGATTTCGCCCATCATCAGGATGGCTTCGGTGGCCGGGTCGGCCTGGTAGAGCTTCAAGAGATCGATGAACGACATCCCGACGATCGGATCGCCGCCGAGGCCCACGCAGGTCGATTGTCCGAGGCCGAGACTGGTCAATTGCCAGACCGCTTCGTAGGTCAACGTGCCCGAGCGGCTCATCACGCCGACCGGGCCCTTTTTGTGAATGTAGCCAGGCATGATGCCGATCTTGCATTCCTCGGGCGTGATCACGCCGGGGCAATTCGGCCCGACGAGGATCGAGTTGCTGCGTTTGATGACCTCGTAAACGCGGACCATATCGAGGACCGGCACGCCCTCGGTGATCGCGATAATCACGCCGATGCCGGCGTCGCACGCTTCCAGTATGGCGTCAGCGGTGAAGGCCGGCGGTACGAAGATCATCGTGGCATTCGCGCCGGTTTCGCGAACCGCCTCGTCAACCGTATCGAAGACCGGGACGCCTTCGACTTGCTCGCCTTTCTTCCCAGGCGTGACGCCGGCGACCATTTTGGTGCCGTATTCCTTGCACCCCTTGGTATGAAACGCGCCCACCTTGCCGGTGATGCCTTGGCAAATGACGCGCGTCTCGCGGTTGATGAGGATGCTCATGGTGGGGAATGTCGAATTTCTAAATCTGAATGACGAATGGGAAAGAGTTTTCAGTTTTCAGTTTTCAGTTTTCAGTTTTCAGTGGAAAGCGAGTTGACAAAAACTGAACACTGAAAACTTCAAACTATGTCGAAACGGACTACGCGCTCACGGAGGCCACCACTTTCTTGGCCGCGTCGGTCAGGCCTTCGGCGCTGATGATCGCGGCGCCGCTTTCGGCCAGGATCTTGCGGCCTTCGGCGACTTCAGTGCCTTCCAGTCGTACGACAAGCGGGACGTTGAAGCCGACCGACTTGTAGGCCGCGACCACCGCGTTGGCGATCGTCGTGCATCGCATGATGCCGCCGAAGATGTTGACCAGCACCGCTTTCACGTTCTTGTCGGAGAGCAGAATGCGGAAGGCCTCGGTGACTTGCGCCTCGTTCGCGCCGCCGCCAACGTCGAGGAAGTTGGCCGGCTCGCCGCCGTGCAGCTTGATGAGATCCATTGTGCTCATCGCCAGTCCGGCCCCGTTGACCAGGCAGCCGATGTTGCCGTCGAGTTTCACGTAGCTGAGGCCGGCGTTGGCGGCCTTGATTTCCAGCGGTTCTTCTTCGTTCAGGTCGCGCAGTTCCAGCAAGTCCTTGTGGCGGAACATCGCGTTGTCGTCGAACGTCATCTTGGCGTCGAGGGCAATGAGCTCGCCGGACTTTGTCACCACTAGCGGATTGATTTCCGCCAGGCTGCAATCGCTTTGCACGAAGAACTTGCACAAGCCCTTCATGAACGACTCGGCCGAGCGGACGCTCGCGCCGGTGATGCCGAGCTTCTCGCAGAGCTTGCGGACCTGATAGCTTTGCAACCCGTAAGCTGGGTCGAAGCGTTCTTTGAAAATCAGCTCCGGGGTCTTCTCGGCGACTTCCTCGATATTGACGCCCCCTTCGCTGGAGACCATCAACACCGGGCCGTACGAGGCGCGATCGACCACGATGCCGAGATACAGTTCGCGGCCGATGTCGCAGCCTTCCTCGACGAGCACCTGGTTGACGATGCGTCCCTCGGGACCGGTCTGAATCGTTACCAATTCCTGGCCGATCAGATTCTTGGCAACCAGCGCGGCTTCGTCGGCGCTCTTTACGAGCTGCACGCCGCGCTGCTTGTCATTGCCCTTGACGGTCCCCTTGCCGCGGCCGCCGGCATGAATCTGCGCCTTGACGACCGCGATCGAACCGCCAAGTTGCTGGTAAGCGGCCTTGGCCTCATCCGGCGTTCGCGCCACAAGGCAGCGCGGCACTGCCACGCCGGCTTTGCGCAGGAGTTCTTTCGCCTGGTATTCGTGAATCTTCATCGCAGGATGCTCGCTTGCGGTGTCAGTGAGGCCGGATTATAGAAGCGACGGAGAAGGGCGGTCAACGGGCGGGAGGGGTAAGGGGAATGACGAATTTCTAAATCGGAATGTCGAATCAAATTTGAAATCCGAATGACGAAAGCTGGGGGATCGCACGAACTCCTTTAGTCATTCGTCATTCAGATTTGATTCGACATTCAGATTTAGAACTTCGTCATTTGCCTGGCAGCACAATTCCCATCCTTCTCATCAACAGCTGCATGTCTTCCCAGACGTCGCGTTTGGCTTCGGGGTTGCGCAACAAGTACGACGGGTGGTAGGTGCAGAGGACCGGGATGCCGCGGTATTGGTGGAACGTTTTGCGGAGCTTGCCGATCGACAGCTCCGAGTTCAACAGCGACTTTGCCGCCACGCCGCCGAGGCAGCAGATGTATTCGGGTTGCAGGAGATCGATCTGCCGCTCGAAAAAACCGCGGCAGTTCAAGACTTCGTCCGGCTCGGGATTGCGGTTTTCCGGCGGGCGACACTTGAGCGTGTTGAGGATATACACGTCCTCGCGGCGCAAGGTGCAGGCCTCGATGATTTTCGTCAACAATTGGCCGGCGCGGCCGACGAACGGAATCCCTTGCTTGTCTTCGTCCGCACCTGGGGCCTCGCCCATGAAGACCAGGCGCGGCGTGATGTTGCCGACGCCGAACACGGTTTGCGTCCGCGTGGCGGCCAACTCCTGGCAGCGCGTGCAACCGGCGACTTCGGTTTGCAGCACCTTGAGTGCGGCGGCGCGACCTTCACGCGACATCGCTGCGCTCACCTCCGCCACGACCGCCGGGGCGGAAGGCGGGGGCTCAGCGGGCGGTGTTGCGGGCAACTTGGACCGTGTCTTTGTCGCCACGCGCGGCAAGTGCGTCACGCCGGCCCGAGCGAGGCTTTCCAACTGTTGCGCGGCCAGGCGGCGAAGCTGAGTGCGATCCGTCATGCCGCCGAGTATAGCGGACACTCGCGATTGGACGAGGCGTCAGCCGCGCCAAAGGGCCAGCCAAAAAACATGGCCCCGGGAACACAGTTCCCGGGGCCATGAGCATTCTGCATTTCCCCAACTCAGTTACTGGCCGCGCGGGGCCTCATGGCAGATTGCGAAACACTTCTTCGGAGTAGGATCGCTCGACGATCCTGCCCATTTCGTCCAAGGTGCGGCGCTGGCCGACGGAATGCCAGGCGCCCACGTCCTTCAATTCCGGCATCATCTCGACCAGCATGTCCGAGAGGTTCTGGGCCATGCGACGGACCGAGGGATCCTTGACCTTCTCGAGGATCGCCCCGACCGTTTTCATGATCCGGACCAAACGCGCTCGGTCCTGCACTGGGCTGGACAGAGGCGCCTCGGAATCGATCAACAATTCCGAGATCGGCACTTCGAGGACCTGCTGCCACTCATAGAGTCGGCTGATCGTCAGGTCCGTGGTTTCTTCTTCTTCATGTCGCAACGTGCGAACGTCGGTGTGCAAGTGTCGGGCGACCTTGCGCAGCGAAACGCCCTGTTGTTTGCGAACGGTGTTGATGCGTTGCCACGCCCGAGGGAGCCGGTGAACCGTCACCTGCGGGCGATGGTCTTGTTCGTAACATCCTGCGTCGTAGTCCGGCATGCTCATGGTGTAGTGCCCTTCTATGTCCGCTGCCCCTTGGCGGAGTCATCGCCGTGCTGGAAATAAAGACTTAGCGAAGCGCAGGCGCATCATGGGCGCACTCACGCCTGGGATCGGATTCGTCTGACAAGCCCCTCGAATAGGATGGGCTTAGAATCAGCAAGATCGCGATTTCGCCGCTTCGCAAGCGCCATTACCCCGAATGCCTATCCCTCACCGATAACAGCACCAAACGGCGCCGTAATCGGAAGTGAGACATCCGCGCTTGCTGTGTCCGGACGCGCAACGGCGTTTCCAAGACACCAGCCTTCAAGGCTTTTTTGACTCCTCAAGCCAGCCTGCCAGGTACAGTCCTCGCGAACCGTGGACCAGCACAGACTTGCCAATTGTGCGTTCGCTTCTTGCCCAAGCCAACGCGGCGGCGGAAAAAGCTGGACCGCTTTTCCATTTGCCTGCAGGCGACCCGGTCGCTCTCCGGTTCGCCCCACGACGATTCATAGTAGACCCACATATAGAGACGGGCAAGAGCCGAGCGCGGATTTTCAGAAATGCGGATTCAGCACGTATTCTGGTAAAGTGTCGTACGTCAGGCTTTCCAGCCTGACTTTTCGTTTCCAAAGCTATTGTGCCAGTCAGGCTGGAAAGCCTGACGTACGGGAGCGCGATGGACGACAACCCTTACGCCAGTCCCAAGACGCATCAGGAATCGCCGATCGACCGGCGGCGAGGCGTGCCGCTTTCCGAGATGAATAGCGCCCAGTGGTTGATCCTGCTCGGCGGCTGGCTCACCGTGTTGGCGGTCATGGCGGTCTCATGCATGATCATGATGTCCGTGTGCGAGCAGATCGAAAGTGCGCTCGGCCCTCGGGGCATGAATCAAGGTGTCCAATGGCTGTACGGCATCGCCATCCTCGGCGTGCCGGTCCTGCTCGGCAAAGCGACGTCCATCATTTACAAGCGGCAGTATGTGCGGATCGCGAACGCGATTTCGCGGCGGAATGGCCAGTCGAACTAGCGATTCGCGACCGCCGCGCGGAACGCCTCGACGAGCGCCGCGGCGAACTCTCGATCATTAATGTGGTGCGGAAGTCTCCTCACCTTACGTGCTGGCGTCTGTTCGATGGCGCTTTCCAACTCGCCGAACAGCGCCTCGTCTGCTTTCGGATCGAAGAACGGTTGTCCGGGCGCGTCAAGCATCGACACGCCGCGTTCTGGAATCAGCAACTGTAGTAGCGCGGTGGAGCGATTCAGTTTATCGGCCATCCACCGGGCGCAGCGGCGGTTTTCGTCCGGCGTCGTGCGCAGCAGGGTGACTTGGGAATTGTGAACGTGCAGGCGCCGGTCACGGAATTGCGGCGGGACGGTCTCCATCGCGCCGAAGTTCACCATGTCCAAGGCCCCGACGCTGAGGACATACGGAACCCGCGCTGCGAGGATCGCCTCGAACCGCGCCGGACCGGCGGGAAACACACCGCCGACGACTTCGTCCGCCACTTCGGTCGTGGTGACATCGATCACGCCGGTGATTAGCCCCTCGGCGACCAGTCGCTCCATCGTCTGACCGCCTGTGCCCGTAGCGTGAAACACCAGGCAATCGTAGCCGTCGGCTTCCAAGGACTGCCGCACCGCCGTGACACACGGCGTGGTGACGCCGAACATGGTCAGGCCGACTGCCGGTCTTGTTGATGTTGGCAACGAAGTCCGCTGCCGCACCATGCCCAGGATCGCCTGTGCCGCGTTAGCGAGGATCGGGCGCGAGACGGTGTTCAAGCCAGCGACATCGACCACGGATGGCATCAGAATTAAATCGCTCTGCCCGATATAAGCGGCCGTGTTGCCGCTGGCCACCGTGGAGACGATTACCTTCGGAAGCCCAATGGGCAAGGCGCGCAGCGCCGGTGCAATGAGGGCCGTACCTCCGCTGCCGCCGAGGCCGATCGCCCCGGACACGCGGCCCGCCTCGTGTTCGCATCGCAGGAACTGCGCCAGCGATTCGCTCATCGCCGCCACGGCCTGGCCGCGATCCTGCTGTTCGAGCACATACGACGCGCCGCGGGGGTGCATTGCGGCGACCGTCTCGCGAGTCACGTCCGCAGGATATGCCCCGCCGCCGGTGGTACTGACATCCACCGTTACGCACGTTCCGCCGCCGGCTCGCAGGAGCGTCACGACGTATGCCAACTCGTCGCCTTTCGTATCCATGGTGGCAATGGCGTAAATATCGGGCGGCATAGGTCGCATTCCCGTCGACCGGTGTTCAATAAAGCTTCGGCTCACGTCGAATACGCGGCTGGGCGTCAGAATAGGGCTCTCACGGGCCGACAACCAGCCTCGGGGAGAACCTAATCCGCCAAACCATGGCGTGAACCGCCGAGTTAGCGCAAAATGCGCATTGCACTTGCGAGAACGCGCAATTTTCTCCGGTGCGTGGTATGCTATTTCCAGAGCGGTCAGTGCCTCCATGTACCGCTCGAAAGCACAGCGTTGAAGTGAAGTTATGAGCACGGAGTTAAAACGCGTCGCGATCCTGATCGAGACCTCCACGACCTGGGGCGCGGAGATGGTCGCCGGGATCGCCGAGTACGCCCGGCAACACGGCAAGTGGTCGATCTTCGTCGAGCCGCGAGGGCGACACGAGCGGCTGCGAATGCCGCGCGATTGGCACGGCGATGGGATTATCGCCCGCGTGACGCATCCGTTGTTGGGAGAAGACGTTAAGTCCGCTGGTTTGCCGGCCGTCAATGTCTCCTGGATCCGGCTCCGCGATTTTGAGATTCCCCAGGTCACCGCCGACGAAGCCGCGGTCGGCCGCCTGGCCGCCCAGCATTTTCTCGACCGCGGCTTTCGCAACTTCGCTTATTTCGGTCCCGATCCCCGCCATGGCTACGAGGACCGCTTGGGCCCCACGTTCGAAGGGGCGATCGCGCAGGCTGGTGGAAATTGTCATGTCTATCAGGCCCGACGCAGTTCAGGCAATCGCGTCGGCTGGTTGGCCGAAATCTCGGATCTGATCCCCTGGCTTCGCAGCCTTCCGAAACCAGCGGCGCTGCTGACGTGGAACGACATTCGCGCCCGCCAGGTGACGGAAGCCTGCCGGGAATCGGGGTTGAGCGTGCCGGAGGATGTCGCTGTCCTTGGCGGCGAATACGACGCCTTGACCAGCGAGGTGTCGATCCCGCCGCTTTCCAGCATTGACCACAATCCGCGGCGCGTTGGCTACGAAGCCGCCCATTTGCTGGCACGAATGATGGAAGGCGAGGCGGCGCCCAGCGAACCTGTCCTGGTGCCGTTGCGCGGCGTAATTCAGCGCCAATCGACCAATACGCTGGCGATTGAAGATCGTCCGTTGGCCGAGGCGCTCCAATTCATCCGCACGAATCTGCACCGGCCGATCGGCGTCGGCGATGTCGTCGAGGCAACATCGCTCTCCCGGCGTCTGCTGGAACAACGCTTCCAGAAGGCCATCGGCCGTTCGCCCGCCGCGGAGATTCGTCGGGTGCGGATCGAGCGCGCCAAGCAGTTGCTCAGCGATACCCGGCTTTCCGTCTCACAAGTGGCATTGGCGTCCGGCTTCAACTTCGTGGAAGCCATGAACGTCGTCTTTCGACGCGAAGTCGGCGTCACGCCAACGCAATATCGCCGCCAAACCAGCGCGTCGTCGCTCAAGCACGACGCCGTCAGCCTGCCCAGCTCCACGGCCGCGCGCGTCTAGGTCCGCACGGCTCCCCCTCGCGTGCTCGCGACGTTCGGGTAAAACAACGGCGAAGCGCCTGGATTTCGCCCGACATTTGCCGAGGACGCCGCGATGGACATGCACGATTTGACGCGTGAATTGAAGCAATCGAACAACTCGAAAATCGTCATGCTCGTGGCCGACGGCTTGGGCGGGCTGCCCCTGGAAGCTGGCGGCAAGACGGAGTTGGAAACCGCCGCGACGCCGAATCTGGACGCCTTGGCGCGGCGCGGCGTCAGTGGGCTGAGCATTCCGGTGAAGCCCGGAATCACGCCCGGCAGCGGGCCCGGGCACCTGGGATTGTTTGGCTACGATCCATTGCTATACGTGATCGGCCGCGGCGCGTTGGAAGCGACCGGCATTGGTTTCGAGCTGGGCCCAAACGACGTGGCTGCGCGCGGCAACTATTGCACGCTCGACGCGGCCGGCAAAATCAGTGATCGCCGCGCCGGTCGCCCGACCAGCGAAGAGAGCGCCCCGATCGCCCTCAAGTTGCGCGCGATCAAGATTCCGGGCGTGGAGATCTTCGTCGAGCCGGTCAAGGAGCATCGCTTCGTCGTCGTATTTCGCGCGCCAGGACTGGGCGGCAGCGTACGGGATACTGATCCGCAAGCGGTCGGCGTCGCGCCTCTCGCGCCGGTCGGCGACGACGCCGCGAGCAAGAAGACCGCGGAGATCGCCGCTGAATTCATCAAGCAGGCTGGCGCCATCCTCAAGTCAGAACCCAAGATCAATGGCCTGACGCTGCGCGGCTTCGCGGCGCGCCCCGCGTTGCCGACCTACGAGGAAGTTTACGGCCTCCGCGCGGCGGCCGTGGCGGTCTACCCCATGTACAAGGGACTTGCCCGCCTGGTGGGCATGCAGATCGCTGGTCAGGCTCAAACGCTCACGGAGCAAGTGGCGGTGCTTAAGCAACATTGGAACGACTTCGATTTCTTCTTTCTGCATTTCAAATACACCGATTCCACCGGCGAGGATGGCAACTTCCCGGCTAAGGTGAAGCGGATCGAAGAGTTCGACGCGGCAATTCCCGACATCGTCGCACTGGGGCCAACCGTGCTGATCGTCACCGGCGATCACAGCACGCCCAGCTACTTGAAGAGCCACAGTTGGCACCCAGTGCCGACGTTGCTGGTCTCTAATTGCTGCCGCCCAGACGGCTGCACCGGCTTTGGCGAAAGCCAGGCACTGCGCGGAGGATTGGGGCAGTTCGAAGCGAAGTACCTGATGCCGCTGGCATTGTCGAACGCCGGGCGGATGGGGAAATACGGAGCGTAGGCCATCGCTATCTTCAAAGCCGACTCGTTGGAAACACGCCGCCGCACAGCTACAATGGGCGGGCGTTGATCGACCCATGCATTCTCTTCCGCGAGCCCACCATGAAGTTCTCCACCATTGCCCGATTTTCGCTTGTCGCCGCCTGTCTCATCTTTACGTCCGCGGCGAGCGCCGAGCAGCCCTTGAACGCGTTGACTTCCCAGGAAACCTCTGACGGCTGGAAGTTGTTGTTCGACGGCAAGTCGACCGATGGCTGGCGGAATTTCAAGCAAGACAAAATCGGCGAGGGCTGGCAGGTCGTCGACGGGGCATTGACCCGGGCCGCCGAGGGCGCCGGTGATATCCTCACCGACGACGAGTACGAGGCCTTTGAACTGGTGCTCGAATACAAGATCGGCAAGGCCGGCAACAGCGGCCTGATGTATCACGTCAGCGAAGACGAAGACACGCCCTGGATGACCGGTCCGGAAATTCAAGTGCAAGACAACAAGGACGGCCACGATCCCCAAAAGTCAGGCTGGCTTTACCAACTTTATGACGCCGACACCGACGCCACGAAGCCGGCTGGCGAATGGAATGAGCTGCGCGTGCTGATCACGCCGGAGAAGTGCGAACAGCACATGAACGGCGTGAAGTACTGCGAGTACGTCAAGGGCAGCGACGACTGGAACGAGCGCGTCGCCAAGAGCAAGTTCGGCAGCATGCCCAAGTTCGGCAAGCCGACGAAGGGCTACATCGCACTGCAAGACCACGGCGATCCCGTGGCCTATCGCAACATTCGGATCCGTGTGATCGACAAGAAGTAATCGCGAACACGAAGACCTGATATAAACATTGAGGCGATCCGCATGCGGATCGCCTCTTTTCATTGGCCAGCGGAGTCGACGACGATGAACCGGCCGGTTGAGTTGCGAACGCAACGACTCCTGTTGCGACGGTGGCGCAAAGAAGATCGCGACGCCTTCGCGGCGATGTGCGGCGACGAGCGGGTGATGGAGTTCTTGCCTGCGATAGCGACGCGCGCCGAGTCGGACGCGGCGGTCGACCGTGCTGAATCGCATTTCAAGCAGCATGGGTTCGGCTACTGGGCCGTCGAGATTCCCGACGAAGCGAAGTTCATCGGCTTCGTAGGTCTCAGCCGGCCCCGGTTCGAAGCGGCGTTCACGCCGTGTATCGAAATCGGTTGGCGGCTAGCCAGCGCCTATTGGGGGCAAGGCTACGCCACGGAAGCCGCCAGCGTGGCCGTGGTCTTCGGATTCGAGGTGTTGAACCTTCCGGAGATCCTGTCGTTCACTGTGCCGCTGAATCTACGCTCGCGTCGCGTAATGGAGAACATCGGCATGCGCCATGCTCCGGAGGAAGATTTTGAGCATCCCACGCTCCCGGAAGGCCATCCGCTTCGGCGGCACGTACTGTACCGGCTCACGCGCGAGGATTGGGAAGCCGAGCTGACGGGCAGCCACTCCGAAAACGCAAGCGAAGAAGGTTGACGTTTGACCAATTCACGCGGAAAGATGCTGATTTCAGCCCCACCGGGGCGACAGACAATAGCCAGCGGTGCGAACCGCTGGTGAATTCCAGCGAAGACGACCTTGAGCCCCCATGGGGCGACACTCTTTGCAGGGTTGCAGAAAGTCGAACGTGTCGCCCCTCTGGGGCTCGTTCTGACTTATGTTCATGGATTCCAGGGGTTGCCACCCCTGGCTATTGTCTGACGCCCCTATCGGGGCTGCTGGACGCCGTTCAATTGCTCGAACGTCGCGTTGCCGATGCGGTACTGCCGCCAGTCCTGGTAGTCGAAGTGCCACCACTCGAATTCGTAGACGCGGAAGTTTTCGGCCTCCATCGCTGCGCGCAGCAGATCGCGATAGTAGCGTTGACGCTCCGTGCCGCCGGCATAGTCGGGAAACGATCGCGGTGAGAATTCGTCGTAGCCGCCTACCATCTCAATCGGCTGGCCGGTGGCCAGGTCGTAGAGCGTGAGGTCGACCGCGCAACCGCGATTGTGGCGCGAACCGAGTGCCGGGTTCGCGACGAAGTCCTTGAACGCCGCTGGTGTGGCGTCCCAGAACATCTTCGTGACGTGCCACGGACGATACGCGTCGTGGATCAGTAGGCCCAGCCCGCGTTCCTTCAGTTTCTGATGGACGCGCACGACCGACTCCGCCGCTGGCCGCTGCATGAAGGCCTTGGGCTGCTGATAGAACACCGCGCCGGTGAAGTTGTTCGTCGTCGCATAGCGAACATCGAGCTTGATCGTGGGATCGAGCGCCACCAATTCCACGAGATCGGTGTCGCGAAACTCGCCTTGCTCCTCCGGCGGTAAGGCTGCCAGCGCGGCGGCGCGCAATTCATCGATTGGCTTAACGGGCGTGATCTGGAAGGTCGCGCCGTCGCGCGTGCCGACTTCGCGGCGCTTGAACAATACCTCAGCGGCCACGACCTGCGTCGCGCGGCCGGATACGTCGCGCGTAAAGTAGAGCTTCTCGTCGTGATAGAGGCCATCGCCGGGAAACGCGAATTCGTTCTCGTTGACCTCTGTGAGCGGATAGTAGTAGAACCACTCGATCAGAACGCACAACTTCCCGCGATCCTCCAGGACGTAGAGTACGTTGTGATCTTCGCCGTACTCGCCGATCAGGCCCTTCCACGCTGCAGGAATCTCGACAGGCGGCTCATCGGGCAGGCGCGTGTAGTCCACGTCGGCGATTCGCAACACGCCGTCCTGCGACAATGTCACTTCGGCGCCAAAACTGATGAAATCGTCGACCACGATCGCGCCGTTGTCGACGGCGGCGCGCGATTCCTGGCGAAATGCGCCCTGCTGCAAATGAACTTTGCCCTCCAATTCCGTCACGCGAACGGTGCGGTCGCCGTTCTCGTAGCTGCCAACAAGTTCCTGGGCGCGCGCGAGGGGAATCGCATCGGTGCGGCGGTACGTCGGTGCTGCCTGGCCGGATTGCTTGGCCAGCATCAACCGCAGCGCGAAGTCCGCGAGGCGACTAACGACGCCGTTGCTGCCGTCGAGCGAAGAAACGGCCGCGACGCCCAGCTTCTGCTCTGGCAGCACTTCGACTTGCGTGGAAAACCCATACACCGCGCCGCCGTGGCCGATCTTCACGTGGCCATCCAATTCGTGAACATGAAACCCCAGCCCGAATTTCAGCGGCTTGTCGTTGGCGTCCAAGATCGGCGTCGTCATCTCGCGTAGCGTTTCCGGCTTCAAGATCATCCCATCGCCGGCGCGGCCTTCGTTCAGCAAGCAGACGATGAACTTCGAGAGATCCAGCACGTTCGAGTAAAGATTGCCGGCCGGCGCGGTGCCCAGCGCGAAGCGCGGCGCGGGGAAGCGGCGCCCGTCGTAGGTCCACATCTCCGCATCGGCCAGGCGGGAGACGACTTCCGGCGTCAATTCAAAATCACTCTGTTTCATGTCCAGTTGATGAAGCAATGTTTCGCGTAAGAAGGGCGCGAACGGCTTCCCGGCGCGCTGTTCCAACACCTCGCCTACGACGGCCACGCCCGCGTTGGAATACTTGACCTTCGTTTCCGGCGACAAAACGAGCGAGGTCGCGTTCAGACTTGCCACGGTATCAGCGAGCGAAGGACTCGTCGCGTCGAAATAGTTGCCGATCGGCGATTCTCGCACCAAGCCTGCGCGATGCGACATGAGTTGCCGGAGTGTGATCGACTTATTAAACGGATTCTTGGGTTGAAAGCTCGGCAGGTAGTCGCTGACCGGCGCGTCGAGACTTAACTTGCCTTCCTCGACCATACGCATCACCGCGATATCGGTGAATAGCTTAGAGACAGATCCAACTCGGTACACCGTCTCGGCGGTGGCGGGAACTTGTTTGGCTGCGTCCTGCAACCCAAAGCCTGCGGACCAGACGACGTGATCGCCGTCCACGAGCGCGATCGAGAATGCCGGCAATTGCTTGGCGTCGACTTCGTATTTGATGGCGGCGCTGAGAGCATTGATCTCGGCCGAATAGTCGGTGACGTTGGGCTGCGGCGATTGCGCAAACGTCATGGTTCCCAGCATGTTTAGCATGGCGAAGGTCAACGCCGTCGTTCGACAGCGGGGGATTCGTTTCATGATGCGTTTCGCTCTTAGCCAAGTGAATTCGGGGGAACGTCATTGCTCGCGGCGCGGCGGTTCATCGCTGGTGGGAACTTCGCCGCGCAGCATTGCGCCGCCTCGTCCGGTCAGCCACAGATAATGGTCGCTTGGCAAGCCATCCCAGGTGACGAAACGACTTTCGCCGACGGGCGGATTGTTCGTGCATTTGAAAATCGCGGTGCCTTCGTCCAATTCATCGAACATGGCGATGTAAAACATGTCCGCCCCGGCCCGTTTCGCGCCGACGAATTGGCTCCAAAGAAATTCTCCGCGCAGTCTGGGAATCTGATCGAACGGCGCGTTGCGCCGCATGTTGCTCCAACTGAAACCGGGGAAGGCGACCGGCAGATATTCCTTGCCATGCTCGCGGCACCAGGCGATGTCCGGGGCGATCAATTCCGCGGCGTGCCTCGCTGCGCCACGCGGCGAATCATAGCGCCCTACCGTCCAGGGGCTGACGATGTCCGCTTTCTTGATGAGGTCGTGCAACGCCGGATCGTTGACGGCATCGCGGTCGAGCGTTCTCCACGCGGTGGGCACGCCGACCATCACCGTGTTGCCGCCGTATTGCGGATCGTCCTTGAGGAACTCGACGAAGCGCTGGCAATCCGCCAACGTATATGCCCGGTCGTCGTTGAAGCCGACGCCCCACACGGCGACGACCGGCCGTCCGCCGTGCCGCAAATAAGCTCGATCCGCTTCGTCGCGCCCCAGGTGCATGTGATCCACGAGGTGTTTCCAATCCTCGATCGCGCGGTCCATCTCCCCTTCGCGGAGGCCGGAGAGGTCGTACATGACCGCGTAACAGCGCCTGTGCGTGTTCGCCCCTTCGCGGCAATTCGTCAGCACCTGGTTGAAATGCCGCAACGTGGCCGCGCCCCGGGTTTCGACGACGAATCGCTGCACGAAGACGCCATCGATGCCATACTCGCGCATCCATTGAAAATGCCGCAGCACCGTTTTGGGATGATGGGAACTAAAAACCTGCGCCGTCGCGCCATCGGCATGCTGGAACGGCGTGTCGATTTTCTCGTCGTCATCCAGTTCGCTGACATCCGGCCAAAGGTCGATGTTGCACCTGCCGGGGCGAAAATCGCCGCGCCGGCCGTAGTGCTTCCAACCCAAGCCGGCCCCGTCCCCCTCCGCGGTGAACCAACCTTGATAGCCCGCCAGGACCTTGCCGGTGAGCGTCGTATTCTCGATCGCCTCGGCCGCCGCCGGTCCCGTGTAAGGACCTAACTCGGCATAAACCGCGTCCAGCTCGCTCTGGGCGCGAACTTTGGGCGCACAAAGAGCCACTAAGCTCGCGAAAACCAGCCACGGGACGAGTTTTAGCATGTAGACTTTCTCAGCGGCGAGTGTGGCCGGAAGCGGTGGCGGTCCGGCACCGTGGCAACTATAAATGGTTTGTACAAGGAATTGAACCCGCCGCCCGCGAATCTCAGCCAGCGAATTCCCTCCTTAGCTCTCGCGAGATCGAGCATGAATCATTGGCGTTTTCCGTTGACCATCGTGGCGCTGCTCTTGCTCGCGGCCACCGCTGCGGCGCAAGTCACGAATCCCAAATATGGCCAGGAAGACGCCTTCCGGCAGTTGGAAGAAGTGCTGCCGACGCCGAATGGCTTCCGCACGGCCTCCGGCGCCCCGGGACGCGAATACTGGCAGCAGCGCGCGGACTACGTGATCGACGTCGAGTTGGACGACGAGAAGCAGCATCTTACTGGTCGCGAGACGATCACGTATTTCAATCAATCGCCCGACACGCTGACCTATCTCTGGTTGCAGTTAGATCCGAACATCTTCGATCCCAACTCGGCCGCGGCAACGACGGAGACGGCGCCGGACTTCGATGCTTTTCCGTTCGAGACGCTGTATCGCTTGATGCTCCGCGAGAAGTTCAAAGGGGGTGTGAACATCACCGAGGTCAGCGACGAGCGCGGCGGTAAGCTGGCCTACAAAATTGTCGGCACGATGATGCGCGTCGACCTGCCGGCAGGGCTCGCGCCGCAGGGTTCAGTCAAATTTAACGTCGCCTGGGACTACGCGATCAACGACGCCAAGAACATCGGCGGCCGCACTGGCTACGAATACTTCGAGGAAGACAAGAACTACATCTACGAGATGGCCCAGTGGTTTCCGCGGATGTGTGCTTACACCGACGTGACAGGTTGGCAGCATAAGCAATATCTCGGCACCGGCGAGTTCACGCTGGAACTCGGCGATTACCTGGTGCGGATCACCGTGCCGAACGACCACGTGACGCCGGCCACTGGCGTGCTGCAAAACCCCGCGGAAGTGCTCACCGATGCGCAGCGCGAGCGGCTCAAGCAAGCGGACGCGGCCAAGACGCCGATGTTTGTCGTCACGCCGGACGAAGCCAAAGCCAACGAGGCGGATCCGCCGACCGGCAAGAAAACCTGGGTCTATCACGCGCAGAACGTGCGGGACTTTGCCTTCGCTTCGTCACGGAAGTTTATTTGGGACGCGCAGGGGCACGACGTGGAAGGCAACCGCGTGATGGCGATGTCGTTCTATCCCAAGGAAGGGGAGCCGTTGTGGAGCAAGTATTCCACGCATTCCATCATTCACACGCTGAATGTCTATTCGCGGTACACGTTTCCGTATCCGTATCCGATCGCCATTTCTGTTAACGGCCCGGTCGGCGGGATGGAATACCCGATGATCTGTTTCAACGGCCCGCGCCCCGAGAAAGACGGCACGTATTCCGAACGGACAAAGTACGGGCTGATCTCCGTGATCATTCACGAGGTGGGGCACAACTATTTTCCGATGATCGTCAACAATGACGAACGGGAATGGATGTGGATGGACGAAGGGATCAACACGTTCCTGCAGTATCTTTCGGAGCAGGGAATGGGAGGAGAAGTATCCATCCCGGCGCGGCGAGCCTAAAGACATCGTCGGCTACATGCTCAGCCGAGAACAAGTGCCAATCATGACCGGCTCGGATTCTCTGCTGCAGGTCGGCAATGCCGCCTATGCCAAGCCAGCGACGGCGCTCAACATTCTTCGCGAGACGATTCTGGGGCGCGAGTTGTTTGACTATTCCTTCCAGGAGTACGCCCGCCGCTGGCGCTTCAAGCGGCCGATGCCGGCCGATCTGTTCCGCACCATGGAGGACGCCTCGGGCACGGACCTGGATTGGTTCTGGCGCGGCTGGTTCTACACGACCGATCACGTCGATATCGCCATCAGCCGGGTCCGGCAGTTCGAGATGGATACCGCCAACCCGGAGATTGACGGCGAACGCTTGAAAAAGGACCGCGCCGAGGAACCGGTCACCAAGGCCAAGGAACGCAACAAGCCGCTGCCAAAGCGAGTCGACGAGTTCCCGGAGCTGAAGGACTTTTACAACTCGTTCGACGAACTGGACGTGACGCCGGACGATCGCGAGAAATTCCAGAAGTACATGGAAACGCTGGAGAAGCACGAGAAGGAACTACTGGAAATCCGCCGGAACTTCTACGCCGTCGAGTTGAAAAACGTCGGCGGCGTGGTGATGCCGGTGATTTTCCGCATCGACTATGAGGATGGTTCGACAGAGGAGCTACGCATTCCGGCCGAGATCTGGCGGCACAATAACCAGCGCGTGACGAAGCTGTTCTGGACGGAGAAATCGATCAAGTCGCTCACGCTGGACCCGCATCTGGAAACCGCCGATGCCGACGAAGAGAATAACTACTGGCCCTCCCGCCCGGTGAAATCGCGTTTCAAGCTGTTCAAAGAAAAAGAAAAACGCAACGACATGCAAAAAGCCCAAGGCAAGCCGGAGGCGGAGGAAGACGAGGAGGCGAAAGATGAATCGAAATAACGCCAACCCGAAGCGCCAGCGAGGGGGAAACGACGCGAAATGTACGGCCGACATCGCGCTAAGGACGGCGTTTTGCTCGACATTGAAGAATAAGCGTGGGTGCCTGGGGCTGAGGCGAACAAATGATCGCTGCGGTTTCGAACAAACTGGGGCATCGCGGCGGTTTGTTGAAGCGTCGAACGAAGCCCCAGAAGTTCGACCATCGAAACCTCGCATTGAGCGCCGCTGCCCCAGGCACTCATCATTTCTCCGCACCCGACGGCAAACATGCTATCGAGTGGTTTTGGCCAACCTCCTCGCATTTGTCCTCGTGACGACCGTCGCCAACAGCGCCGTCGCCCATCCGTTTCACACGTCCGTCGCCGAAGCCGAGTGGAACTCGGAAACGAAGCGTCTCGAAGTCGCTCTTCGGGTCGCGGCCGACGACTTAGAGACCGCGCTCAACGCGCAGAGCGAAACGCGGATCAGACTGGATGAGTCCGACTCTACCGACGAAGCGATTCAGGCGTATCTCAAAGAGACCTTCGTCATCCGCCGGGAAGCGAAAGTCGATCCGCTGGAACTGAAATGGTCCGGGAAGGAGATTACGCCCAAGGCGGTTTGGCTGTACTTTGAAATCGAATCCCCAGACGGCGTCGAAGGCTACGAACTGACCAACCGCGTGCTACTCGAAACCGAGGAAACGCAAATCAACACCTTGGCGATCAAGCTGAACGGGCGCAAGGTCAGCCTGCGCTGTGATCGAAAGAAGCCGACGGTCGTGATTCAGTCTGACGCGGCGGAGGATGAAGCGGCGCCCTAGTCGCCTCAAAGCAGCCCTTTTATTTCACATGCGTCTCTAAGAACCGCGCCAGCTTGTGGAAGTCGCTGTCGCGGGTCACGTAGCGGACGACCGTCACCAACGTTTCCGGGTTCACAAGCGCGTCGAAATTGACGTAGTTCAAGTCGAGCTGCCCTGAGACGGAGACCATCACGCCGTCGAGCTTTTCCTCGACCAGGGCGCGATAAGCGCCGACGCCCAATTGGCTGCCGAGCATCACGTCAAAGGCGTGCGGACGGGCGCAACGGGCTTCATAGCCGAGTTGCAAACCGGTGATCTTGCGCGGCTTGCCGGTTTGCTTTTGGTACTCATCGGAGACCATCTTGGCGAACCGCGTGCCCAGGTTCACCTTGGAAATCGAGATGTGCCCGTGCTCGTCGCGCGGGATGCCCTTGAGGTATTCGTCCGGCAGGAATTCCGCCACGCCCTCGGCCATCACGATGACGCCGAATTCCTTGCCTTCTTGCTCCTCGCGGGCGCGGATCGTGCTGACGATTCGATCGACAACCGCTTGGACCTTCATTACCGGACGCTCCACGGCCTGATTCGTCTTGGGGTCGACGGAGCGCTCGGTTTCGACATATTTGCCGTGCATGTCTTCGACGCTAATCACCAGGCTCGCTTCGCCGGCGATCGCCGCGCCGTAGGCCAGCCAACCGGCGCTGCGTCCCATTGTTTCGGTGAGGAAATACGTGCGGTTCGCCTCGGCGTCGGCGAGCAGGTTGCGAATCTCCGCCGCCAGCGTATCGACGGCAGTGAAGTAACCGAACGTGAAGTCGATGCCCATGTAGTCGTTGTCGATCGTCTTCGGCAGGTGGACGACCGGAATCCGCTTGCTGCCCGCCGGCAGGTATTGCTGGAACAGCTTGAACTTGTTGGCAGTCTTGAGCGTGTCGTCGCCGCCGATGGAGATCAACGCGTCGACGCCGATCGAGCAGAGCGCGTCGTAGACCGTTTTGAGCGGCTTGATCTTCTCGGGATCCTTGAGATGTTCCGGCGACGAAACGTGCTTGCCGGGATTGGCCCGCGCCGTGCCGATCATAATGCCCTGGCTGTTCCGGCTGCGTTTCAGCATCCGGTGGTCGATCTGCACGTAATCCTTACCGGCGACCAGCGGCTTCTCGGGCGAATATTGCACCAGGTTCGAGTACCCGTAGAGGGCGCCGACAACATCGATGCCGCCGCGCAGGAACGAGACGGCGGCCGTGGAAATGACCGCATTGGCTGCCGGGGCCGGGCCGCCGGCGAACAGGATGGCGACCTTCTTGATGGGGGAATCGACGTGGGCGGGATGACTAAGCGAGCTCATGACTCTCTCGGAGAACAGGAAAACCTCGTGGGCGAATCCCCACAATTCTACGTTTCGCCGAGGGCTCCACAACGACCACCCGAGTGGGCGAACGCGATGGCCGCCAAACGGAATTTGACCATTCCGCCCCGGATAGTGGCGACGCATCGTTGCCGAATTGGCCATGTCGGATTAGGCTGGAGCCGGGGGATTCTTCGCAATCCCAGCTGGTTTCCACGGCGAAGAACAAGGCCGATATGCTACATCCATTTCGCTGGGCAATTGCGATCTCATTTTTCGCAGCGACCTGCCTGGCGACGCCCGACGCGGTTCAGGGATCGGCCTTGTTCGCCATTAACGCCTCCGGTCCCGGCGCTTTCGTGGTCGTCGACGCCGGCAGCGGCAATGCGACCCCAGTCGATCCCGACGCACCCCTCGGCCCGGAATCCTGGGTGGGCTTGGCCACAATTCCGGGCGGGGATCCGAATGTCGCTTTCGCGCTGCACAACCCTCGACCGCCCGTGTTTGGCGATTCCCCTCAATCACGGTTGGCGCGGATCGACACCCGACTTGGAACGGCGACGCTGCTCCCGTTTTTCGATGTCGACTTGCTCGGCTCGCCCGGGCCGGTCAGCACGGCCATCGCTATCTCGCCGCTGGAACCTGGCGTCGCCACCGTCGCGGCGTTTGAGTTTGATGCGCCGGGGGATCGATTGCTCTTTAAGGTGAGCCTCGACACCGGCGCCGTCCTTGGACCGGCGCTCGTGCTGCCGGAGCGCAAGGCGATCAACGCGCTCACCTACAGCCCCGACGGACAGACGCTCTACGCGACGGACGCGGATGGCGCGCTGGCGACGCTCAACACAACATCCGGCGTGTTGACTCGCATTGGCGATCCGGCCGGCCTCTCGTCATTCGTCACGGGACTTGCCTTCCGCCCGGAGGACGGCGCACTTTTCGCGATCGACGCAGGTTTTAATGATCGTCTGGTAGAACTCGATCCCAATACCGGCGCGTTGGTCGAAGCGCTGGGGCGCCTCGGCATTGGCGGCCCCTCCGGCCTGGCGTTTGCGGAAACGGAGTCGCCGGCGCAACCGGGCGATACGAACGGCGACAGCCGCGTGGACATCGCCGACCTCAATGCCGTGCGCAACAGTTTTGGCACGGCGGGCGTCGGCGTATCGGGAGACGCGAATGGCGATGCGTTAGTCAACCTGATGGATTTGAATCTGGTGCGTAATCATTTTGGCGCCGGCCCAGGCTCGCCCGTGCCAGAACCGTCCGGCATGGTGCTTGCCGCGCTCCTTTCCATGGCGGCATTCGCGTGGAAACGCTGCGATGCCCGGCGCTGGAACTAAGACGATCCGCTATACTGCTTTTGGCGACCAGCATCTTGGCTCGCGTCTCGATGAAGAGGAGTTAGTAGGATGTCGCACGAAATCCCTGCGGACGTTTGGACGAAAGTGGAGATGTTTGTCGCCACCGGCGGGTACGCGTCGGAAGCCGATGTGCTGCGAGATGCGCTCTCCGCATTGGAACGAGCCAACGCGGAGATCACTGCAATTCGCGAGGGCATTGAGGATATGGAAGCCGGGCGCGTTCGGCCGTTTGAAGAGTTCGATGCCGAGTTTCGTAAGCAACACGGGATTCCGCTTGAATCATGAAATACCAAGTTGTCGTTACGGAACGCGCGGAGCTTCAACTCCGTGAGGTGTATGATTGGTGGGCGGAGCACCGATCTCGGGCTCAGGCAATACGCTGGTATCGTGGGATTTATCGCGCGATATTGGAATTGCGATCAAGCCCTGATCGCAAACCAACTACCGCCGAACAGATACTTCCTTCCGAGACTCTGCATGAGCTCCGATATGGCCTGGGGCATCGCAAGTCGCATCGGGCTGTCTATGTAATACGCGACAATCAGGTTGTGGCACTACTCATTCGGCATCTGGCACAAGATGCACTCAGTCCTGGCGATATTTGACACTCACTCATCGAAGATCGCAGCGAACAGCACCTTCCGCCAACCTGCGGCGCTATGACGCCGGAAAATCTCGGTTAAACTGGGCGTCGCCGCACGTGCTCCCACCTTACTCGCGCTTTCGGTCGTCGGCCGGCGACTGACGGAGTTCTACGCCATGCCTGTACTTTGCCGTCGCGCAATCGCCATCGTCTTCCCGGCCCTTGTTGCCTTGGCAAGCTCGGGAAACAACGCCCGCGCCGAGGAAGTCACCGCGACACCCGGTCTGCGTGCTCCGGATGATTTGCGGCTGGAAGTCGTGCTTTCGGATCCCAAGATCGCGCAGCCTTTGCAGATCAGTTTCGACGCGCGTGGGCGAATGTGGGTCGTGGAATATCGGCAGTATCCGTTTCCGGCCGGACTGCGGGTCGTCAGCCGTGATAACTTTTGGCGCGTCGTGTACGACAAGATTCCCGCGCCGCCGCCGTATGGCGACAAAGGGAAAGATCGCATCACGATCCATGAAGATACCGATGGCGACGGTTCGTATGACGCGCACAAGACGTTTCTCGACGGCCTAAACATCGCTACGTCGCTCGCTTTTGGACGCGACGGCGTGTGGGTGTTGAACCCGCCGTATCTGCTGTTCTATCCCGACGCCAATCACGACGACGTGCCGGACGGCGATCCCGAGGTGCATTTGCAAGGCTTCGGTCTGGAGGACACGCATTCCTGCGCGAACAGCCTGCAATGGGGCCCCGACGGTTGGTTGTATGCCTGCCAAGGGAGCACGGTGAGTGGCGACATCATCCGCCCCGGCCTGGATGACAAGCCGGTTCACTCGCTCGGCCAATTGATCTGGCGTTATCATCCCGACACACGGCGCTTCGAAATCTTCGCGGAAGGGGGCGGCAACGCGTTTGGTTTGGAGATTGACTCAGTCGGCCGGATTTTCTCCGGCCACAACGGCGGCGACACGCGCGGGTTCCATTACCTGCAAGGCGGCTATTCTCAAAAAGGCTTCAACAAGCACGGGCCGCTGTCGAATCCGTTTGCCTTTGGCTACTTCCCGGCGATGCGTCATCACGCCGTACCGCGGTTCACGCATAGCTTCATCATCTATGAGGCGATGGGATTGCCGGAGGCGTATCGCGGCCATCTCTTCGGCGTGGAACCGCTGCAAGGCACCGTCGTGGAAAGCCGCATCTTTCCGGATGGCTCCACGTTTCAAACCTCGGACGTGCAGCGTGTCATCGCGGGCGAACAATCCGACTTCCGACCGGTTGATATCAAGGTCGGGCCCGACGGCGCGATCTATGTCGCCGATTGGCGCGACGCCAATGTGAATCATCTGAAGGGCGCCGAAGGCGAGGTGCAAAAGGAGACGGGCCGCGTCTTCCGCTTATCCGCCAAAGATGCAAAGCCACGAGCGCCGCGCGATCTGGGTTCGCTCACATCGAAGGAGCTCGTTGGCAAATTGTCGTCCGACAATAAATGGACGCGTCGCACGGCGTTGCAACTGCTGGCGAATCGCGAAGATACTACGATCGCGCCGCAACTGCGCGCGTTGCTGGCCGCGGAGCCAGGTCAAACGGCGCTCGAAGGGCTATGGGCGATCCATTTATTGGGAATGCTCGATGATGCGACGGTGAGACAGTGTCTCGATCATAAGAACCCTTATGTCCGACTCTGGGCGGTGCGGCTAGCCTGTGACGATCGAGAGATTTCAGCGGCGCAGGCGGAACGACTCGCCGAACAAGCTCAGCGCGAAGCGCAGGTCGAAGTCCGTGGGCAGCTCGCCAGTTCCGCGCGGCGTTTGCCGGCGGCGAAGGCGATGCCGATCGTGCGGCAACTGATCGCCCATGACGAGGATGTAAACGATCCCTGCGTGCCGCTGTTGATCTGGTGGGCGATCGAAGCGCATTGCCAACTGGATCGCGACGCCGTGCTGGCGATGTGCGGCGAATCGACCTTCTGGGAGGCCGCGCTTGTGAAATCGCATCTCGCGTCGCGCATGATGCGCCGCTTCGCGCAAGCCGGTACGCGGAAGGATTTGTTGACCTGCGCCGAATTGCTGAAGCTGGCGCCTACGGCCGACGACGCCAAGCGGCTGTTGGTCGGATTTGAGGAGGCTTATACGGGACGCTCTCTGTCGTCATTGCCCGATGAGCTAGTCGCCGCACTGGCAGCCACTGGCCAGGCATCATTAGCGCTCAGGCTACGACAACAGGAACCCGCCGCAGTTGCCGAGGCGTTGGCGCGACTGAGCAATTCGAGCGCTGACCTGGCGGAGCGACGTGAGTTGGCTCGCATGTTCGGCGAAGTGCCGACGGCGGATGCCGTTGCGCCGCTGCTGGCCCTGGCCAAGGCGGACGATGCCGAGTTGCGCAAGGCCGCCATCGGCGCGTTGCAGCGCTATGATACCGAGGCAATTCCTCGCGCGCTGCTCGAGGTGCTACCGCGATTGCCGGCGGACACGCAGTCGATGGCGCTGAGCGTGTTAACGAGTCGCGCCGCCTGGTCGCGGCTGTTGTTGGAGCGAATTAAGGCGGGCGAGATTGAAGCGGGTGCGATGCCGACGTCGGTGCAGAATCACATCTTGCTGCAACGAGATGATTTGAATTCAGCTTTGGTACGTGAAATCTGGGGCGATACCGCCGCGGCGGCGGCCGCAGAACTGCAGGCAGAGATTGTGCGGCTGACGGCAGTTGTTCACGACGGCAACGGCAGTCCGTACGCAGGCCGCAAATTGTTCAACGAGCATTGCGCGAAGTGCCACAAGCTTTACGATCACGGCGGCGAAATCGGTCCCAATCTGACCGCGTATCAGCGCGACAACGTCGATCGCCTGCTCGCCAGCGTCGTCAATCCCAGCGCTGAGATCCGAGAGGGTTTCGAGAACTTCCTGCTACAAACCACGGACGGCCGCACGCTCACCGGATTTCTTGCCGATCAAGACAATCAAGTCGTGGTACTGCGGACCGCCGAGGGACAGAACGTCTCGGTTCCCCGGGCAGAAATCGAGGAACTCCGCGCCGCGGGCCAGTCGCTAATGCCGGAAGGTTTACTCAAGCAACTCAGCGACGCCCAATCGCGCGACCTGTTCGCGTACCTCCGTGGTACGCAACCCTTGGCAGTGGACGACTGACGATCACACCAGCCCGTAGCGCCAGCGAGGGAGAATTGACGCCGCCATTAGCTGCGAAGGCCGGCTGCCTGTTGGATCAAATCCAGAATGCTAGAGCGCTGCTGGCTGAGGATCGCCAGGCTGGCGACGGCGTTGTTGATCAGCTCTTCGTTCTTGGACATCAACAAGCTTTCTTCGGTCTCGTCGACCTTGTTGATGGAGTCGATGTTTTCGTCCAGTTGATCGCTGAAGGCCGACATGAGCGCCGCAGAGGAACTAATCGTCGCGTTGGCAAAGCCGTCGACGAGGCCTTCGATGCGGTCCAGATCGCCTAAGGCCTCGTCCGCGATGCGGATGGCCCGCGAGGCGTTGGCGTCCAATCCGCCAAACGTTTGGCCGGTGGCGAGATCGGCCAGCGAGCCGCTTAACCCGCCAAGCCGCGCGGCGTGTACGCTGGAGACCGCGAGTGTGGAGCGCCGCTGCACATCGGGGGCGAGCGCGAATTGCAACGCGCCGGATTCCACGGAGATCGTGTCGAGCTCCCCGGTGAATCCGCCGGCGAACTCGATCTCGTAGCGAAAACGATTGTCCGTGATAAAGAAGCGATTGCCGTCGACGCGGCCGCTGTTGGTCACGGCTTCCTCGCCTCGGGCCGTGCCGTCGCCGTTGCCGCCATCGATGGCGAATTTGCCCGCCGTCACGTTGAGCGCAATCTCCGCCTCGTAGCCGGTCGTCTCGCTGGAGAGAATCAGTTCGGTGCCGTCAACGCTCGCGCCAATGCCCGTCGTGCCGCTTTGGGCGTTGATCAACCCCGCCACGGCGGACAGCGTATTGCCGGTCGCCACGACAATCGGCGTGGAAGTTCCGTCGGGACCCGCGATCGTGAACGTGGCGTTGTAGGCGATCGTGCCTGAGCTTTCGGTGTGGACTAGCTTCGCCGGCGCGGCCACCTGATTGCCGCTGTAGCGCACGCCGTTGATCGTGGCGATCGCGTTCAGGCCATTGGACGTGCCATCGCCGTTGCCGCCGGTCGTCGCGAAGGTTCCGGCGGTGACATCCACCTCAACCTCGGCCTTAAGCCCGTAGTTCACACTTTCCAACAGTATACGGTTGCCATCCACCGCAGCCGTGACGCCGGAGACATGGCTTTCTAGATTGATGCGCGTCGCGGCGTCGGCCAGCGTGTCCGCCGTGGTTACGGCGATGGAAACGCTGCCGCGATCGCCCGTGAGCGTGAACGTCGCGTTGGCGGCGATCGTCCCGCCGCCCGCATCGTAGACGAGCCTCGCGCGTTCGGCGGCGCGGTCGACCGTGCCGGCAATGCTTGGCAACAAGCCATGTTCCGCGTCGCGGCCATCCGCTCGGCCAGACCCATCCGCGCCGGTGACTACGAAGGCGCCGGAGTTGACATTCACGTCGACGAACGCGTGGTCGCCGTAGGCGGTGCTGCGAATCGCGAGTTGATCTCCGGAGGCCTCGGCCACCAACCCGGTCGTGCTCGTGTGAGCGTTCACATTGGCGGCAATCTGCGCCAGGCTGCTGTTTGTCGTCACGGCGAACGTGACGCTACCGCCGTTTCCGGTGAGCGTGAGATTCGCGGCGGCCGTGGCGAAACCATCCGCGCCCGTGTAAATTACTTCGGCTTGCTTCTCGACCAGCGACTGGCGTCCGCCGTCGGTCTGATAGACCGAGAGGTCGCTGACTTGCGCGCCGTTGCGGCCGAGAAAATCGAAGTTCGCCGAACCGTCGAGCACGCGTCGCCCGTCGATCGTGCTGCCCGCGAGTCGATTGATTTCGGAGATCGCCGCGTCAATGGCAGTCTGGTTGGCCGTGCGTTGCGCCGGCGACAGGGCCTGTTCCTGGTCTTCGAGCGCCTTCGTGCGGATCGTATTGAGCTGGGTCCGCACTTGGTCTAGCGCCAATTGCGTTTTGCTGACCATGCTCGAGGCGGCCGCAACGTTCGAGAGCGTCCGCGTGACGACTTCGCGTTCCGTCTCAAAGTGCGACAGGGCGATAAACGCCGAGGGATTGTCCTTCGCGGCGTTGAACTTACGTCCCGTGGCCAATCGGAGCGCGTTCAAGTTCGCCGCGGCTTGCGAATCGGCCAGCCGATTCAACAGCTTCCGCTCGATGCCGTTCAGCGTTGCGCCGATGCGGGACATGGGGGGAGGATGGGAAGTTTGAAGTTTTCAGTTTTCAGTATTTGAGAAACCGTCCGTCCCTTGATCGAGAATCGTTATGCTGGCCGGCTATTTGAAGTGTCGCGTTGTCAAATCACTGAAAACTGAACACTGAAAACTTCAAACTGTTTCCGAACACTTCAATCAATTCACTTTTCCGGCGACTTGAACGGGTTCAGCCATTCGCACGCTCGTTGCAGCATACCGGCCGGGGCGACCGTGGTTTGCGTTTCTTCTAAGGTGGCCATTAAGTAAGCGCGGAGACTGACCAGCAGGTGGCGAGCGCGGTCCAGGGCGTCGGTGCGTCGCCGGTCGCGTCCGGCGACGGGATAGATGCCCACGCGGACGCGCGTACACATGAACGTCCCGTCATGCCCTCGCAGTCCATCGCGCACTTCTTCGAGATCGACTTCCATTTCGAAGTTAACCGGCCGGTCGGTGGTGCGGCGCACTGGCGAGGCCTGCTCGTCACCCACGCGCAATACGACTTTGAATCCCTGCACGGAGACGACCTCCGCGCGATGATCGGCGATGAACCCGCGCAACTTCTCCAGCACAACTTGCAAGGGCACCGCGCTGACCATCGCTTGGACGATCATCTGCTCGCGCCCGCCGTATTTGCCGAGCAACCAGCGACCCAGCGACGAATTCGGTTCGCGCGGATTGACACCGGTGCCGAGTTGCACCACCTGGTTGCGGCCGCTGTCCTTGGCCATCAAGAGTGCGCGATCGGCGCGACGCAGTAGTGTGGCCGGCGTATCGCCGGCTTGCAGGGCCGTGACGCCGAAGCTGGCCGTGATTTTCGCGCCAGCTAGCGTCGATTGCGGGATGGCCGCAAAGGCCGCGCGCATGCCTTCGGCCCGATCGGCCGCCGAGGCGTTGTCGCAATCTTCGCAGAGCAACACGAATTCTTCGCCGCCATAACGCGCCGCCACGTCTTGCTGCCGGGCATGGGCGGCGATCACCTGGGCGAAGGATTGAATCACTGCGTCGCCGGCCTGGTGGCCGTAGTTGTCGTTGACTTGCTTGAAGCGATCGATATCGCAGATCACCAACGCACAGACGCTTTCGCGCGTCGTGTGGTCGGCGGAGAACGATTCCAACTTGCGATCAAATTCCGCCCGGTTCGCGAGTCCGGTGAGGGGATCCTTGGTCACCATCTCGTGCAAGTCGTGGCAGCGTTCTTCCAGCGTGAGCTGCTGCGTCACATCGTAAAGCATCAACATCGCGCCATGCGGCGCGCCATCGACGCCCAGGATCGGGATGCCATGCGCGTCGACCGTTTTGGGATCCCCGGAGCGACCATCCAGCATCAATCGCTTGTGCCAGGGCGTACGAGACTGCAGGCAGAAAACCAGCGGGCAATTCTCATCCGCGATGCGCCGGCCTTCGTTATCGCGTAACGATACTAAACTGGGGGACCATTCACGCTCGATTACGCTCGACGCGCTGATGCCGGTCAGGCGTTCCGCGCCGGGGTTCCATTCGGTGATACGGTGACGCAGATCGATTGCCACCACGGCGCCGAGCATCTGTTCCACGAGTCGCCGATGCATCAGCGATTCGAACCCGCCGCCGGCGCTTGGTTCCGACGGAGCCAATCGCTGCCAGGGAGATTGCGTCCACTCGCCGAGCATCGGCCGCAGCCAGCCACGGGCGACTTCTTCTTCGAACCGCCGGCGGTCCGCCTGGTGAAACTCGGTAAAGCGCCGGACCAGCGTCGGATCGAATTGCCGCCCGGCGTTACGATAGATTTCGAGTAGCGCTCGCTCCGGCGTCAACGGGCGGCGGAACACCTGGTCCGCCATCATCGCCTCGTAAGCGACCGCGATGGACAACATGCGTGCGCCGAGCGGCAATGAGTCACCCGACAAGCCTTGCGGATGATTGGAGCCGTCGTACCAGAGGTGCGCATCGCGCACGATCACGAGCACTTCGGTCGCTTCGCAACTGCCGTGCAGAATTTCCAAGCCGAATTCGCGATGCCGGTTCATCATGCCGGCTTCTTCCGAATTCAACGGCCCTGGCTTGAGCAGCACCCGGTCCGGCACGCCGATTTTACCGACGTCGTGGACCAGCGCGGCCAGCTCCAATTGCTCGCGAAACCGAGCTTCCTGCTCCATCCACAGCGACCAGGCCGAACAACCGAGTGCCACGCGCAGCGAGCGGCGCGCCGTGCCGGGGTCTTTGTGCTTCAGCGCCAAAAACAAACTTCCCGCGACGCCCAGCCGGGCTTGCGCCAAGCGATCGTGATCGTCATCGGAGAGTTCCAACCTCTGCGCGACGGTGCTTTCCTTGCCCCAGCCGTCCAGCTCCGCCAATAGTTGGCTGAGCTCCTGCACACGGCCGGTCGCGTCTACGGCATAATCCGTCGACGCTGGTGGCGCCGGGCCGTCGTTCGAGAGAGCGCTGGAGGAAGTCGCCGCTGGAGTCATCGTTGGGTCGAGCGAAGCTGTCAGGCGATGGGTAGAGCAGTGCGAGGGCCCGCGCGCGGCGTGATATCCTGATGCGCGTTCCCGGCGGATACGCGAATCCCCATCACCCGGTAAAAAGGCCCTCGAAGCTATCTAAACCCTAGGTCGGAAAAGGACTAACGGCAAATTGCCAGTTGGCATCCGACAATTCGCGCATAGCGGATTTACCGTCGCGCAGCTCAGCTCATCGCTCGTGTCGATCATATCAATTGACGCGAACTTATCGCGCGACATGGGCTCCATCTGTCGACGCGAGTCGTAAGCATTGGAATCGAACGCAATAGCATGCTTATCGCAATGCGCCTTTAAAGCCCTGTCGGGCAGCACGTTGTGGGCCCTGGGAGGCGGCGTTACAATGCCTCCTTTCCTCAATTTGAGCGCCTGTTGAGTCGGAAGTCCGTAATGGCCAAGGTTCGCAATATGGTCGTCGCGCAGAGCGGCGGCCCCAGCCCTGTCATCAATAACTCGCTCCGCGGCATCATCGAGGCCGCCCGCGATCTGGCCCCGATTGGCACCGTCTACGGCGCCCGGCACGGGATCGAGGGGGTGCTCAAGGAAGAACTGCTCGACCTGTCGTCCCAGCCCGCGGAAGAGATCGCGCTGCTGCGGTTCACGCCGGCGGCAGGTTCGATCGGCACCTGTCGCTATAAGCTCAAGCCCAATCAACTCGAAGATTTCGAGCGGGTCATCAACGTCTTCCGCGCGCACAACGTCGGGTACTTCCTCTACATCGGCGGGAACGACTCGATGGACACGGCCAACAAGGTCGCCTTGATGGCCCGGGAGCGCGGTGTCGACCTGGTCGGCGTCGGCGTCCCGAAGACCATCGACAACGACGTAGGCGATTCCGAGTTCAAGCTCATCGACCACACGCCGGGCTACGGCTCCGTCGCCAAGTACTGGATGCACATGGTCCAGAACGCGAACGAGGAGAATGAAGGTTCCTCGCCAGCCGACCCCGTGCTGGTAATGCAAGCGATGGGGCGCAAAATCGGTTTTATCCCCGCTGCCGCGCGACTGGCCGACCCGCGCCGCGAAATGCCGCTGCATATCTACCTGGCGGAAAGCCATTGCACGCTGGAACAGCTTGCCGATCAGGTGAACGACGAGCTCAAACGCTCCGCGCGCTGCATGGTCGTGGTCAGCGAAGGCTTCGACGTCGGCAGCCTCGGCGAAGTGAAAGATGCGTTCGGGCATACTTCGTTCAGCGCCAGTCAGATCACGGTTGCGCAAGTGATCGTCAACTACCTGAACAAAGTGGGCTTGTCGGCCAAAGGCGCCGCCCGCGCGAACGTCTCCGGCACCGACCAGCGACACGCCATGGCCTACGCCTCGGTCGTCGATCTGGAGGAAGCCTATAAGAGCGGCCAAATGGCGGCGTTGCTGGCCGCCCAAGGTGAAAGCGGGTTCATGTCGACGATCCTTCGCAGCCCCGGCCCGGTGTATAGCGTCCGCTACGACAAAGTCCCGCTGCCGGATGTGGCGAACAGCGAGCGCGCCTTCCCAAAGGCCTGGATTTCGTCCAGCGGTTACGACGTGACCGACGAGTTTCTCCGGTACGCCAAACCACTGATCGGTGACGACATGATCTCGCTCCCGATGGTCGACGGCCGGCAAAGATTAACCCGTTTCGCGCCGATCTACGCGGACCAAAAACTCCCGCGGTATGTCCCACAGGCGGACCGGAAGTAGGCGCATTGGCTGTTTCAACGCATGATTTAGGAATGACGAATTTCCCCTGCCGGCACTCAAGAAATCGCTCCACCACGCAATGTTTGATTTATCGCCCAAACACTCCTTCCTCGTCGGCATCGATTCCGACGGCTGCGCGTTCGACACGATGGAATTGAAGCACAAGGAGTGCTTCATTCCCAACACGATCAACTACTACGAGCTGCAAGGCGTCAGCAAGTACGCCCGCGAGGCGGCGGAGTTCGTCAACCTCTACTCGAAGAGCCGTGGGATCAATCGCTTTCCGGCGCTCGTGGAGTCGCTCGACTGGCTGCGCAAACGTCCTGAAGTGCAAGCCCGTGGCGTGAAGATTCCGGAAGCGAAGGGCCTGCGCGATTGGATCGCGCGGGAAACCAAGCAGGCGAATCCGGCGCTGCAGGCGGCCGTGGAAGCGACCGGCGACCCGGACTTGAAGCAGGCCCTGGCGTGGTCGGTCGCCGTCAACGAGATGATCACCAAATTCGTCCGCGGCGTGCCGCCGTTTCCGTTCGTGCGAGAATGTTTGGAGAAGTTCAAGCCCAAGGCCGACTTGCTGGTCGTCTCCGCCACGCCGAACGAAGCCCTGCAACGCGAGTGGGAAGAGCACGACCTGGAAAAATACGTGGCCGCGATCTGCGGGCAAGAAATCGGCACGAAGAAGGAAATCCTCGGCGTCGCCAAGAAGTACGCCGCGGACCACGTGCTGATGATCGGCGACGCCCCGGGCGACCACAAAGCCGCGGTGGCCAACGACACGCTGTATTTCCCGATCAACCCGGGCGCCGAAGAAGCGAGCTGGGAACGCCTGCTCAACGAAGGCATCGACCGCTTCCTGAGCGGCACGTTCGCCGGAGCGTACCAGGAATCGCTGGTCAAGGAATTCGACTCGTACCTGCCGGCCAAGCCGAGCTGGAAGACTTTGGACTAACAATCGACTTCGGAAACAGCCACGACTTGTGGGAGGCGTCTCCGACGCCGATATTGGACGTCGATGCACGACAACACCTCGAATCACAAGATAGTTCAAGAGCCAAAACCGCAAAGCCAACTATTGCGGGGCGGTCGGCAATCCGAGGCAACAGCGGCCTACTTCGTGACAAAGGCTATTGAGGGTCGACACAAGCTATTTGAGAATGCCCATAATGCCCAACTGATCGTGGACAGTTTGGCATACGCAAGAACAAGTGAATGGCTGAAGCTACTTGCGTTTTGCGTTATGCCAGACCACTACCATTTGCTCTTCGTTCTGCTTTGCAAGAAGTCTCTATCGGATGTCGTTGGTAGTATCAGCAAGTTCACTTCAGCACGGTTCATTAGAAATGATGGGCGGTGTCGACAAATGTGGCAGGAAGGCTTTTTCGACCATCGTTGCCGTGACGTGGATGATGCCATCGAACGAATCAACTACATCGAGAATAATCCAATTCGGGCGGGGCTAGTCGACCGTCCCGAGTTGTGGGCGTATTCATCGGCAAATCCGCAATGGGCAGGCATACTCGATCGAAAATGGTATTCTGACAAAACATGACGGTTGTGTTTCATCGCAACGTCAACTCCATCGGCGTCGGAGACGCCTCCCACAGTCAGCAACTATCACAAGCCTTTCAGAATTCAAATGTCATCCAATTGCGATTTCGGTCTCATCGGTCTTGCCGTGATGGGCGAGAATTTGGCGCTCAATGTGGAGAGCCGCGGGTTCAGCGTGGCGGTGTTCAATCGGACCACGAGCGTGGTCGATGAATTCATCCATGGCCGCGCCAAGGGCAAACGCTTTGTCGGGTGCCATTCCGTCGAGGAACTGGTCAAGAACCTCGCCACGCCGCGCAAGATCATGCTGATGGTCAAGGCCGGCCCGGCCGTCGACGCCTTGATCGATCAACTCGCGCCGTTGCTGTCGCCGGGCGACGTGCTGATCGACGGCGGCAACACGCTCTATTCGGACACCGATCGCCGCACGGCGTACGTGGAAGGAAAAGGCCTGCAATTCATCGGCACCGGCGTCTCCGGCGGCGAGGAAGGCGCGCTCAAGGGACCGAGCCTGATGCCGGGCGGCAGCGAGAAGGCCTGGCCGATCGTCAAGCCGATTTTTCAGGCCATCGCCGCCAAGGTCGGGCCGAATCACGACATTCCCTGCTGCGAGTGGGTTGGTCCCGGCGGCGCGGGGCACTACGTAAAGATGGTCCACAACGGCATCGAGTATGGCGACATGCAGTTGATCTGCGAGTCGTACGCGCTGTTGAAACACGTCCTCGGCCTCTCGAACGACGAATTGTACGAGACCTTCGCCGAGTGGAATCGCGGCGAGCTGGACAGCTACCTGATTGAAATCACGCGCGACATCTTTAGCGTGAAGGGTCAGGACGGCGACGGCCATCTGGTCGACAAGATCCTCGACTCGGCCGGCAATAAAGGCACTGGCAAGTGGATGAGCCAGTTGGCCCTCGACCTCGGCGTGCCGACGACGCTGATCACCGAAGCGGTCTATGCCCGCTACCTGTCGTCGTTCAAAGACGCCCGCGTGCGCGCGAGCAAGGTGTTGAAGGGCCCGAAGTCGGCCAAATACACGGGCGATCGCAAGGCCTTTATCGAAGCGGTGCGCCAGGCGCTCTTCGCTTCGAAGATTTGCAGTTACGCCCAGGGTTATTTCCAACTCCAGGCCGCGGCAAAGGAACACAACTGGCCGCTCAACTTCGGCAACATCGCGCTCTTATGGCGCGGCGGTTGCATCATCCGCGCACGGTTCCTGGATCGCATCAAGGAAGCCTTCGACGCGCATCCCAATCTGGAAAACCTGCTGCTCGCGCCGTACTTCCTGGAAGCCGTCGACAAGGCGCAAGACGCCTGGCGCCATGCCGTGAGCACGGCCGTGACGCTCGGCGTGCCGGTCCCGGCGTTCACCGCGGCGTTGACGTACTACGACGGTTACCGCCAGGCCAGCCTGCCAGCGAATCTGCTGCAAGCCCAACGCGACTACTTCGGCGCGCACACGTATCAACGCACGGACAAGCCCGGCGTGTTCCACACGGAGTGGTTGCAATTGCGCAAGCCGCCGCAATAGCACCTGGAACCGGAAGCGTCAGCGCCCGGAGCGCATCCCGCGCGCCGCGGATTTCACAGGATGATGAATGCCGCGCACTATGAGCAAGTACGCCAGTTACCTCGAATCCCTGTTCGGCCTCACAGGCCAGGTCGCCGTCGTGATCGGCGGGACCGGCGTGCTCGGCGGCGCGCTTGCGGAAGGACTTCTGCAAGCCGGCGCGGCGGTGATGATCGCCGGCCGCGAGCCGGATCGGGGCGTGCGCCGCGCGGAGGAAATGAGTGCCCTGGGCGACGTCGAATTTCAATTGATCGACGTTACGTCGCGCGAGTCGATCGAAGCATTGTTGACGACGACGCTCGCCCGTTTTGGCCGCGTCGATATGTTGATCAACGGCGCCGGCGTGAACGCGGCCAGTACGTACTTCGAAGCCACCGACGACGACTGGCAGCGCGTGCTTGAAACGAACCTGATGGCCGTCCACTACGGCTGCCAGATCTTCGGCAAGCACATGGCCGAGCACGGCGGCGGGAGTATTCTCAATATCGGCAGCGCCACGGCCCACACGCCGCTGTCGCGCGTGTTTGCCTACAGCGCTTCGAAAGCCGCCGTCATCAATCTTACGAAAAACGTCGCTCGGGAATTGGCGCCGTTCAATGTCCGAGTGAACGCGCTTTGTCCCGGATTTTTCCCCGCGGAACAGAATCGCGTCATCCTTGACGTCCAGCGCGTGGATAACATCATGCGCAACACCCCGATGGCCCGGTTTGGCGAGCCGGACGAACTGATTGGCGCGATGCTGCTGCTGCTCTCGAAAAAGGCCGGCAGCTTCATCACCGGCGCCGACTACTTCGTCGACGGCGGCTATACGGCGATGAGGTTCTGATTCGTTTTGAACCGCGGAGACGCGGAGGCGCAGAGGGGACGGAGGAGGGAGAGTGTACGAAATGGTGGAAACCACGAAAGGCGCGAAAGGCACGAACGGGGGATTGAGGTGCGGTATACTGTGAGAACAGTCGCGTCGGCTGGTTTCACTGTCACTGAACACTGAAAACTTCAAACTCCCCTCCCATGCTCATCCTTGCCCACCGTGGCTATCACCGCGATCTGCCGGAAAACACGCTGGCCGCATTTGACGCCGCGGTGAAGTTGGGCGTCGATGGCATTGAAACCGATTTGCGGTGGAGCGCCGATGGGCAGATTGTGCTATATCACGATCGCCTGGCGCCGGATCGACGCGAGGTGGGCGCGCATACCGTCGCCGAGTTGTCGAAGCTGGCCGGCTACGACACGCCCGTGATGACGCAAGCGCTCGACGCGCAGCCGGGCATTCTCTGGAACCTGGAGATCAAGGATCCCGCGGTGCTGCCGGCGTTGATACCGCTCCTGAAGCGCTATCGCACGACGCACAAGATTCTCGTCAGTTCGTTCTGGCACACCGCCGTCCAAGAAGTGCGGCAGGCCGTCGACGTGGAATGCGGGTTGCTCACCGCGCATCGACCGATCGATCCGGTGACCGATCGCCTCGGCCGCTACGCGAACGGCCAGCCGGTCGAGGCGTTTGTGTGGCACTTCGACTATCTGTCGCCGGAGCTCGTGCAACAAACGGTGGCGATGCACTCGAAGAACTTCGTCTACTCCGCGCACACGCAAGCCGATCACGATCATGCGGTGCGCTGCGGCGTCGACGGCATCATCACCGACGACCCGGCGCTCGCCAAGACGGCGCTTCTCAAGGCCTCAAACACCAGCCCGTAGCGCAAGCGAGGGAGAGAGGATTCTGCCATACAGTTTGGGATGAAACACTCAGTTGCGCATCAACGGAGCAACTGAGAGTTTCATTCGAAACGGTAAACCACGTCCCCTCTCCCTCGCTTGCGCTACGGGCTGGTGTCGCGATTCTTCGTGCCTTCCTTCGCGTCCGGCTCGAAGAACATCATGTGTTGCCACGGCAGGTCATCGTATTCCTCGACCAGCCGAAAACCGTGTGGCACGAGCTCTTTCTTGATCTGTTCCTTGCTCATCTTGTGCAGCACCTTGATCGGCACTTCGGGGTCTTCCAAACGGAATTCCACGAGCACCAACCTGCCTTTGGGTTGAAGCGCACGGCGCATCGCCTGGAGCATCTGCTCGGGGTGCGACATCTCGTGATAGACGTCGACGAGCAGAATCACGTCGAGCTTTCCTTCGGGCAATCTCGGATCGATCGGCGAACCGAGCACCGGCTCGATGTTCGCGTGCCCGGCGTCTTTGGCTCGCTCATCCAATAGGTGCAGCATCTCTTGCTGAATATCGACGGCGAACACGCGCCCCATTTCACCGACCAGCGCAGCCATGGGCAGCGTGTAGAAGCCATTGCCGCAGCCTAAATCGCAGACGTTTTGTCCGGGCTGCAGCTTGAGCGCCGCCAACATTCGGTCGCAGTCCTCTTCGCGCTGCCGGGATTCGCGAGTTAGCCAATCGGCGCCGAGGTAGTGCATCGTCTGCGCGATTTCCCGGCCCTGGTAATGGGTCAACGCCGGCGGCAGTTCCTCCACGGCGGCGTCCTGGGCACGCGCTGCATTCGTAGCAACCAGCGCTAGCAGCACTGCCGCGCAGGCGCAGCGAATTGCCGAATTCCAAGCTGCTTGAACGAAATGAAGGTTCAAAGTGTGCTCCTTGCCTCATGCGCACCAAGTTGCATCCGGAACTGCATGGATTGTCGTATTCAAGTCGGCGACAACGCCACGCACCGCCTTTTCTGCCGCGTTGACCTCGTCCGACGTATCGTAGCCCGCCAGTTCCAGCGCGAATCGCGCCGTTTCGCCCGGCGCCAGCTTGCGCACGCGGCCGTGCTTTTCTTCGAAGGACCGAGGGTTCGGGAAATTCACGCCCGGTTCCAGCCCGGTGACATAGCCGTCGCTCTCCGCGCCGGTGTTTTTCCAGAGCGTGAAGCAGGGGAGTTGATCGCGTCGAAAGCGCATCCCGAAACCCGCCGTCCCAGTCGCGTTTTTGAGCAGCACGCTGGTCCGCTGGTCATTGGCCGCGGCGAGCTCGCAGAGATACACCTGCTCGACGAAACCGGGCGTCGGTTCGCCGTAGCGCTGCCAGTTGCCGATCCCTTCCGCCGCTCGCGCGTTGCGGGGAGACATGTCCCTAACTGGTGCAACGAACGTGGCGCCGGGCTCCAGCAGCGGCCGGCCGATGTTGATGTGATACAACAGTTCCATACTTCCCGGCTGCGCGGAGAAGTTGGTCACTTCATCGACGACGCGCATGCGATTCTCGCCGGGCGCCAGCGTGATCGTGGTTTTCATCCGCAGTTGATGGAACAGAAACCGCGTCTCTTCGACGATGCCGATCAGCGTGATCTCGCCGGTGTCCTCGGCGATGTTCAGCTCCACCTTGCGCGCCGGCAGATTGGCGATTCGCCCGTGAAGGCCGTACCGGAGTTGCCCGCGCTCGTCGAACTCCGGCGCGCCGTTGCTCACCAGGCCGCAGCGGCAGAGCAATTCGTCGAAGCCGTCGAGCCAACCCACGCCCGAAGGTTCCGCGAGCGGCACGAACTTCGGATGCACCGGCCCGCGCACCGGCGAATGCCAACCGATCCGCAGATCGCCCAGCCACATCGCCCAGATGCCCATGCCGCGCGTGGGCAACACGACCACCGACAGGCGGCCATTGTCGATCTCGACCGTCTCAACGCCATCGCTCAGCCCGCCATGCATGGTGTGTTTCACCACGCGGCACCCGCGCGCCTTGGCTGGCAACTCTGCCTCGCCCAGCCGCAGCTCAGGCGTATGCACGCACTTACAAACGTCGGTGAGGACGATCGATTCCATGGGAAGTGGCGTGGGAGAAGAGAACATTGCGGTCGATGAGCACGGCACGGCTATGTTACGCGGCAATCGTCGTCAACACAAACAGGACGCCGCATTCGCTAGCCCCGCATCCACCAAGCCAAATACGCGGCCATTGCCAGTCCCAGCAGCGCCAGGCCGACACCCAGTCCAACAGCAAGCAGATTCAGCTTCGCCGGGAGGATCTCGCCGCGGCGAATGCGACCGATGTCGCGGCAATACAGGGAGACGGCGGACGCCAGCACGCCGACGCCGCCGAGAATTAACGCCGTGCCGAACCAGAGCGAGAGCCCCGTCGACGAGACTTCTCGCTCGGCGTTCGCCAGTTCCCGCAGGAGCAAGCCGAAGCGAGCGACGACGAAGCCGAAGCCCATCATCGCCAGGCCGGTGCGAATCCAGGCGAGGAAGGTGCGTTCCGCGGCGTAGTAGACGCGAGGGTCGTGCATCGGGTCCTCACATCGAACTGTCGGACAACACGCTTACCCGCGCCCCTTGATTGGCTGCGGCCGTGATTAAGGTGCTCATGCCGTGCGCCTCGGGCAGCGCCTCGAATCTCCGCACGAACTCCTCCGCGGCCGTCTGGCTCGACATGGCCACACAGAGTGTTGGCCCCCAGGAGCTTTGCGTAACGCCTGGCGCGCCGAGTTCTCGCACGGCTTCGACCAAGCGTTCCAAACGCGGCGAAGCGTACGGCCCGCCTTGTTGGGCCGCGTAGCAAAGTCCCGCTTGCCGGCCGTAGCGGTAGAGGGCTTCGCCGAACTCGGCGTAACGCATGTTCGCCGCGGAGGCCATGAGTTCTTCGAGGGCCAGGTGGCGCAGGCCTGTCGCCGTGGGCGCATCGACCGGGGGCAACTCGGCGAAGGCTTGTTCTTCCGCGTCGCCGAACAAGCCCTGTTCGTTGGGCGAGAACAGGAGCACGAATCGCCACGGCGCCGGCAGGTCGATTCGCGCCAACAGCGGCGACACCACGTCTTGCGGGCGCTTGCCGGCGTCGACGATCATCCCGCCGCGGAAGAACCCGTGCATGCCGACGGACGAGCGGCGCGCGCGTCCCATCACCGTGGCCAACTCTTCGAGTCGCGTGATCGGTCGACGTACTAGGCGGCAGAGCCCGTTCGCGACGGCCAAGGCGAGTTGCGTGCCGGAACCCAGCCCGACGTGCGCGGCCGGCGCTTCGAGCACCGTGATGCGGCAACGCAAATCGTCCGCCAGTTGCAGGCCTGCGACGGCCTCCTGGGCGAAGGCGAGCGCGCGGTCGCTGTTCGGTCCCGAGGCGGACCAGTCGTCGGCCAAAGCCAGCCGTAGTTGCAGCCGCGGCCGATCGATCATCGCTCCGACGCCGCCAAACTGCGAGCGGCCTTCGCGCGGTCCGAACGAGAACAATCCAAAATGCAGCCGGCTATGGGCCGTCACCTCGACCTGGGTCGCAGCGATGGTTTGTTCGGACGGCAATGCGGGCTCCTCGTTCGGCACAGACCATTAGGATATCACCCTTGATCGACCGGATGTACCCTCCGGCGGTGGCGAACCCCGTTCAGCTTGCCGATTTCGCCTGTCCGCCGTAACCTCTACTCGGGACGCGCATCCAAAAACTGCGATATCACCGAGGAATGAAGCCCATGCCCAAGCGTTACCGATTATTTGCGACCGCCGCGATGGCGATTCTGGTGGCCGCGGGCGCGTTGATTTTTCGAGGAGAGGATGCGATGAGCGAGGAACCGGCCGCGAAACCCGTCCAAGAGGCAAAGTCCGCCGAGAACCTGTCGCTGGCGACGTTCGGTTCCGGCTGTTTCTGGTGTACGGAAGCGGTCTTCCAGCAGTTGGAAGGCGTGCAGACCGTGACGTCCGGTTATAGCGGCGGCGAGGTCGACGAGCCGACTTACGAAGCGGTCTGTGCAGGCACGACCGGTCACGCCGAAGTGGTGCAAATCGGCTTCGATCCGGAAGTGATTACGTTCAAGGAGTTGCTGGAAGTGTTCTGGAAGTCGCACGATCCGACGACCAAAAACCGCCAAGGCAACGACGTCGGCACGCAATACCGCTCGTCGATCTTCTATCACGATGACGAACAGAAGCAACTCGCCGAAGAATACAAGAAGAAGCTAGACGAATCCGGCGCCTTCCGCGCGCCGATCGTCACCGAGATCACCGAGTTCAAGAAGTTCTATTCGGCCGAGGAATACCACCTCAACTACTTCAATCTCAACCCCCGGCAGGGCTACTGCGCGTTCGTAATCAAGCCGAAAGTTGACAAGGTGCGCGAGGTCTTCGCCGACAAGATCAAGAAGGATTCCGAGTAGCGCCGCGAGCGAACAATCAATGCCTGGCTCTCGGGCTACTGAAACGCGCGAGTGGCTGGGGTCGAGCGTACTCGCTCGCCCCCAGCGCGCTCAACCTGGGGGCGAATGAGTACATTCGACCCCAGCCACCCAACAATCTGGATGACTGGAACTGCTGATTTTGGCGGAGCGCTAGCCGCGCGTTACGAGCCAAATGGCGATTCCCGCGCAGCCGACGAGAATTGTCAAGAACACGATGACGGCGAGTGCGAAGGAGTGATCGTTCCGCTTGGTGACGTTCAGCCCGGTCAGCAGGGCTTGATCGTACCGGCTGACGTAGTCGGGAACTGTTTCTTCTTGCAGGCCGTACACCGGCTTGGTGTTCACGCTGGCCTGGCTGGGCGATTCGACCGGTCCGGACTCCTGGCCGGGCTCGACCAGGAAATTGGGCTCGGTATCGCTTAGCACGGGGGGCGTGCGGCGGCGCTCGCTGGGGTGAATGCTCTGCACGGCGATGGCGTCGAGATGATCGACGGCCGCGGCATGGGCGATCGACTGCGGATCCGCCCATTTGCTGAGGCGGCGCACCACCTCGCCCATGGTTTGAACCCGCTCCGGCGGCTGCTTCATCATCATCGCTGCGATCAGGTCGACGAAGTCATCCTCGAGTTCCGGATTCAATCGCCGGGGATCGAGCGGTTCCGTGGTGCAATGCGCGCGAACCTTCGTGGCAGCAGTCCCACCGGGAAAAGGCACTTTGCCCGTCACGGCGTAGTACAGCGTGCAACCGAGACTGTAAACGTCCGTCGGCGGTCCGAGCATTTGCGGCGCGGTAATTTGTTCCGGCGCCAGGTAGTCCGCCGTGCCGACGATCTTGTCTCCGAGGTTCTGTGCCTCGCCGTCCAGATTGAAACTGCCGGCCAGGCCCAGGTCCGACACCTTCACCACGCCATCTTGTGAAACCAGCAGGTTGCCGGGTTTGACGTCGCGATGGATCAGGCCGCGACTATGCGCGTGCTCCAAGCCCATCGCGGCCTGTGAAATCACCGAGGCCGCGGCTGTCATTGATAGGCGTCCGTGTCGGCGGATGAAGCGCCGCAGATCGATGCCGGGGACAAATTCGGTGACCAGGTAGTTCACATTGCCGTCGTGGCCAGCATCGTATGCGCGGACCAGGTGATGGTGATCGAGCTGAGCTTGATTGCGAATCTCGCGCATGAAGCTCTTTTCCGACTCGGGCGTGGACTTATATCGCGGCAACACTTTGACCGCGACGATCCGGCCCATCACGGTGTGCTCGGCCTTAAAGACCTGGCCCATACCCCCTTCGCCGATGGAATCGACGATCTGGTAGGGACCGAGGTTGAACTTCGATCGACCGGCGGCGAGCTGTCCCGCTTGCCAGCGATTTACCTGCCCGTTCTCAACCAGCTTGGCGGCCAGCAATTCATCGTTCACCTCGGCGGCGACCAATCCGTGCTTGGCGCACAGCTCCGCTACCCCGGCGTCGAGCTCCTCGGTCGTGAGGAGTCCGCTCGCCAGCGCAGACTTTCGGAATACGGTGCTCGAACCGCCGCCCATTGCCGATCTGGTGGCTGAAGTCCATTGGAAAACATTTGGCCCAACCTAACTTACCCCCCCGCACGATCCCGCGCCAAGTATCCGCTTACCCGTCGCCGACTACGCGCCCAGGCGGGACCGCGGCCAATTCCTCTATAATCACGCCGCCAGCAGTGCGTCGCCCCAAAGCCGTTGCTGCGGAGAGCGGCTTCGTCGCCCATATTTCGCCCAGCCCAGTTGAACCAGGTACTGCCAATGTTCCTTTCCGATCACAGCTTCCTCGTCACCGGCGGCGCCTCGGGCCTGGGCTTCGCCTGTGCGGAAATGCTTGTCCGTAACGGCGGACTTGTGACGATCGCCGATCTCAATCGCGAACAAGGAGAGCTCGCCGCCAGGAAACTCGGCGGCGCTGCCCAGTTTGTCGCCGCCGACGTGACACGCGAGGACGACGTCAGCGCCGCCGTTCAAGCCACGGTTAGCCAGGGTGGCGGGTTGCACGGAGCAGTTTGTTGCGCCGGAATCGCGATCGGCGAGCGCGTCGTCGGCAAGCAAGGCCCGCATCGATTGGATAGCTTCGCTCGCGTATTGGCGGTGAACGTGATTGGGACGTTCAACACGTTGCGCCTGGCCGCGGCGCAGATGGTTACCCAGGAACCGAACGAAACAGGCGAACGCGGCGTGTTAATCACCACGGCTTCGGTCGCCGCCTTCGACGGGCAGATCGGCCAGGCCGCGTATTCCGCTTCGAAGGGCGCGGTGGCCTCGATGACGTTGCCGATCGCGCGCGAACTGGCACGACATGGCATCCGCTGCGTGGCGATCGCCCCCGGCATCTTCGACACCGCGATGATGGCGGGCATGAGTGAAGAAGTTCGCAACTCCCTCGCCGCTCAAGTTCCTTTCCCGCCGCGCTTGGGCCGCCCTGACGAATATGCCGCGCTCGTCGAACACATCCTCGGCAACACCATGCTCAATGGCACGGTCATTCGCCTTGATGGTGCGCTGCGGATGGGGGCGAAGTAAGTAAGCACGCGCCATCGCACGAGCCAATAAGTACGCTTTGAGCTTAATTGCGAACGTGCTCGTTCGTCTCCCGGGCGGACGTCTTTTCAATGGCGCAGCCCTCAAAGCCAATCTCTACGCCGCGGCTTCCAGATTTGCTTGCATCAGGTTTTCCGGTCGCAATGCCATCTTGGCGCTTGGGAAGGTCGCTGGATCGGGGGTTTCACCTACGCGAGTGGGCGAAAATTGCGCGGAACCACAAATTGGTCGTTTCCCCTCCATCAGGCTAGTTTTTCTGACTTAGCGTTGCTCACTGCAAGTAACGGCAGCCGACGGGGTTCGAGCGATTTGTTTTGGCATTCGCTCTGCGCCCGTGTTGCCACGATTGATCCACCAGCGACGCTGCGATCCTGGCCTACGACGCCCCCATTCCTAGCGCATTCTTCCCCGCGGAATTGCTATGTTCCAAGACGAATCGATCATTCAAGACTTCGTAACGGAGTCGAATGAGCATCTCGCTCATGTGGAATCGCAACTGTTGGAGATCGAAGCTGGCGGCGCCAACTCGAATATCGAAACCGTGAACGCGCTGTTTCGCGCCGTACATTCGATCAAAGGCGCGGCCGGGTTTCTCGGTTTCGACACCGTGGCCAAGCTGGCGCACTCGCTGGAAAACGTCATGGATCTGGTGCGAAATCGCGCCTTGACGCCAACGGCGGAGACAGTCGACGTGCTGCTCAGGTCGTGCGACCAACTGAAGTCACTGATCAATGACCTCGCCAACAGCAACGGCGCCGATGTGAGCGCCTTGGTCTCCGCTCTCGATGGAGTAGCGAATATGAACTCGAATCACGTGCCCGAGCCGTTTGATCCCAATACCTTCGCCAAACCGACGCCGACGCCTCCTATTGAAACCGTCGAGATTGTCGCGCCTCCCCTCGCGCCGACGCCGACGCCGATTATCGAACACGTCGAAACTCCGGTGAGTGCGACAGCCAACAATAGCGCCCCGGCGCCTGCGGCATCGTCTGAAGCGACGCCGGCGGCTGACGCGAATATTCGCGTCAGCGTTGGTTTGTTGGACCGGTTGATGAATCTCGCCGGTGAGCTGGTGCTTAGCCGCAATCAGTTGCTCCAGGCCGTGAATTCGCTCGGGCGCCCGGAAGTCGAGACCATTTCTTCGCGTCTCGATCAGGTCACCAGCGAACTTCAGGAAGCGGTCATGCAAACCCGCATGCAGCCGCTCGCCAACGTGTTTAGCCGCTTCCCGCGATTGGTCCGCGACCTAAGCGCCAAGCTCGGCAAGCAATGCGATCTGAACATTTCCGGCAAGGACGTCGAGGTCGACAAGTCCATCATCGAGGCCATCGGCGACCCGCTCGTGCACTTGGTGCGGAACTCGCTCGACCACGGCGTCGAATTGCCGGACGTCCGTTCGCGGAAGGGCAAGAAGCCGATCGGCGCGATTGCCTTGGAAGCTTCGCATCAGGCCGGTCGCGTACTGATCGTCGTACGCGATGACGGCGCCGGCATTGACCCGATCAGGTTGCGCAGCAAGGCGGTCTCGAAAGGCATCCTCACTGCCGAACTAGCGGCGGCCCTCTCGGACGAAGACGCAGTGAATCTGATTTTCCATCCCGGCTTCTCGACTGCTGAGACGATCACCGACGTCAGCGGACGCGGCGTCGGCATGGACGTCGTTAAATCGAACATTACGAAACTCGGCGGCACGGTCGAAGTCGTGTCCGAGTTGGGTCGCGGCACGACGATTCTCGTCAAGCTGCCGCTGACGCTGGCGATTATCCCGTCGCTGATTGTGCATAGCGGCAACGCTCCCTTTGCGATTTCGCAAGCGTCCATCGTGGAACTCGTCCGGGTCAGCGCCAACGAGGCCGACAAGCGGATTTCCACGATCAACGGCTCGGAAGTGCTCAAGCTGCGTGGACGGCTCCTGCCGCTGGTCCGCCTGGGCAAGATTCTCGCCAACGCGGAACAACGTCAGGCACGCATGGATCTGGACGAGAGCCGGACGCCGCGCAATCTCGATATCATCGTCGTCGACGCCGGCGCGGTGCGTTACGGGCTGATTGTCGATGGCTTGCAAGATTCGGAAGAAATCGTCGTCAAGCCATTGGGACGACATTTGAAGGGCTCCATCTGCCTAGCCGGCGCCACGATTCTCGGCGACGGCCGCGTGGCGTTTATCCTGGACGCCAACGGCATCGCCGCCTACGCCGAGTTGCAGCGTTCCGACTCCCAAGCCGAGCAAGACGAGGACGCCTCTGGCAGCGGAGCGGAGGAGACGCAAGCCGCGCTCATGCTGACCAACGGGCCGGAAGAATACTTTGCCATCCCGATGGCAGTCATCAAGCGACTGGAAAGAGTGCAGAAGGAGCAAGTACACGAGGTCGGCGGGCAGCGCCTGCTGGAATACGAGAAGGAAACGCTCACGCTGTTGGCGCTCGACGATTTGATCCGCGCCGAGCCGCGCCCGGACCAAGCCTGGCTCTACGTGGTGGTCTTCGAAGCTGGCGGCCGCGAGATCGGGCTGATTGTGCCGAAGCTCGTGGAGATTCGCCAACTGTCGACGAACGTCGATTTCCGCACGCTCCGCGAGCCGGGTGTGATTGGTTCCTTGGTCGTCGATCGTCGTACGGTCCGTTTGCTCGACGTCCATGAGCTGGCCTCGAAAGGCTGTCCGCAACTCACGGTTCCGGCCGAGGAAGAAGGACTCGAGGACGTTCGCGAATTGCGGATCATGCTGGTGGAGGACTCCAACTTCTTCCGCACGCAAGTCTCGCACTTCCTGGAAACGCTGGGGCATGACGTGGTCGCCTTCGAAGACGGCCAGGCGGCCTGGGAAGCGTTGCAGGACCCCAAGCGCCAGGTCGACCTTGTCGTGACCGATATCGAGATGCCGCGGATGAACGGCTTCGAGCTGTGCCGTCGCATCAAAACGGACGCCCGCTTCGATGGATTGCCGGTCATCGCGTTGACTTCGCTCGCGGGAGAAGACGACGTGGCCCACGGGCGTGAAGTCGGCATCGACGATTACCAGGTCAAGATGGACCGCGACAAATTGCTGACCGCCGTGCGGCGATTGCTCCCCAACCGTCGCGCCGAATTGCTCTCCGTATAAACACCTGACTCCCCTCCACAGGCGAGGATTAAACTCATGACCGCCCTGATGCAAGCGCCCACGGCCAACCGCGTCGCCGCCACGGCCGGCGAACAAGAATTTATCACGTTTTATCTCGGCGACCTGCTGCTGGGAATTGACATTCACCAGGTTCAGGAAATCAATCGCAACGTCGACATGACGCCGGTGCCGCACGCGCCCCAGGCCGTCCGCGGCGTGATCAATCTCCGTGGCGAAGTCGTGCTGGTGGTGGATCTGCGGGAAGTGCTCGGGCTGCCGAAATCAGCCCTCACCCGCAGCAATCGAAATGTCATTGTCAAGAACGGCGGCGAACAGATCGGCCTGCTGGTCGATCGCGTCGCCGACGTGGTGCGAGCGAACACGGATGATCTCGATCCGATGCCTGAGAACTTGCGGGGCATCGATCAACGGTTCTTCAAGGCGGTCTACAAGCTGGAACTCGGATTGCTGGTGATCCTCGACGTGAACGTCACGTTGGCCAGTATCTGCAACGAATCCTAGTCGCGCGGCGTGTGTGCCCACGTCGCCCGCGGTCAAGCAACCGGCGTCGTTTTCACGAGTCGCGAAGGAGATGAAGAATGTCCCGTTTGAGTATTCTGAAGTTCAAGAGCGTCCGCACGAAACTCATGTTTCTGTTCGTGGCGATCGGCGTGATCCCCGCGGCGATTGTGGCGACTGTCTCGTACAATCGCTCACGTGACGCGCTGCGCGTCGAGGCGGGTGGCCGCGTTCAATCCGTGGCTGAAGAGACGATTGATAAGCTCGACCGGCTCTTTTTCGAACGCTACGGCGACGTACAGGCCTTCGCCGCGAACCCCGATGCCAAGGGGGACGCGGAACTGTTGAAACGTGCCGCGAACTTCTACACGCGTACGTATGGCATCTATGACCTGATGGTCATTGCCGACGCGAATGGTCAAATCATCGCGGCCAACACCGTCAATTCCCAAGGCGCGCCGTTCCTCACGGACGCGTTGATTGGCACGAGCGTCAAGGGCGAGGCGTGGTTCGAGTCCGTTACCTCGGGCACGGTGCCGCTCGGACAGTCGTACTTCGGGGACGTTACGGCGGATAAGCGCCTTGCTGATGCAACCAAGACACGGGGGCTGTCGCTCGTCTTCGCCGCGCCGATCGTCGACGCGGACGGCAAGGTCACCCGCGTCTGGGCCAACTACGCGAACTGGGAGCGGACCGGCTGCGAAATCATGACCGGCCTCCGCCAGCGTCTCAAGGACCGTGGCGCCACGACCAGCGTCGTGAATTTGATCAACAAGCAGGGGTTCCTGCTGGAAGACCCTGATCCCGCAGCGGTACTGACGTTCAACTTGGTGGACGCCAAACTTCAATGCGCCATCGATGCAGCCGCCGGCAAGAGCGGCGTGACGATCGAAAACAACAAGCGCACCGGCACGGAACAAATCAACGGCTTCGCCGGGTCGAAGGGCGCCCTCGGCTTCAAGGGCTATGGCTGGGGCGTGCTCGTTCGTCAAGACACGGCGGAAGCCTTTGCGGCCGCCTCACAATTGGCGTACTTTGTCGCTGCACTTACCGGTGGAATGGCGTTGGCCATCGCCGCGATCGGCTTCTTCGTGGCCCGGTCGTTCGCTCGTCCGCTCGTCGCCACGGCCAACACGTTGGAACTGATCGCCGCTGGCGACCTGACCAAGCGCGTCGAAGTCCAAAGCAACGACGAGATCGGCCGCGTGGGCGACTGCGTGAACAAACTGTCTTCGAGCTTGCAGGATGTGGTCCGCAAGATCGTCGGCAGCTCGCGTGAACTGGCTAGCTCCTCAGAAGAGTTGACTAGCACCGCCACGCAAATGGCGCAAAGCGCCGAAGGCACGACGCAGCAATCGGCCACGGTTGCCGCGGCCGCCGAAGAGATGTCCACCAACATGCGGACCATGGCCGCCAGCACCGAAGAGATGTCCAGCAACATCAAGACGGTTGCCGCCGCGGTCGAGGAACTCACGGCCAGCGTGTCGGAAATCGCCCGCAGTGCGGAGTCGTCCTCGGGCGTCGCTAGCCAGGCCGCGGAGTTGGCCACGATCAGCAACGACAAGGTCCGGCAGCTCGGCGTGGCCGCCGATGAGATCGGCAAGGTCATCGACGTGATTCAGGACATCGCCGATCAGACGAACCTGCTCGCCCTGAACGCCACGATCGAAGCGGCCCGCGCCGGTGAAGCTGGCAAGGGTTTCGCGGTCGTCGCCACCGAAGTCAAGGAGTTGGCCAAGCAATCCGCGGCCGCGACGGACAGCATCCGTCAGCGGATCCAAGGCATGCAAGGCTCGACCACCGACACGGTCAAGGCGATCGCCGAGATCGGCGCGGCGATCAAGAATGTCAACGACGTGGCCAAGTCGATCGCTCAAATGGTCGACCAGCAGAGCACGGCGACGCAAGAGATTTCCCGCAACATCGTGCAGACTTCGCAAGCCGCATCGAGCGTCTCGCGCGGCGTGACCGAGTCTGCCTCGGCCTGCCAGGAAATCACCAAGACGATTATCGGCGTCGACCAGGCCGCCAAGAGCACGGCGGCCGGGGCTTCGCAGACCAAGTCGTCGGGCACGCAGCTCTCGCAACTTGCCGAGACGTTGCAAGGCCTGGTCGTCGAGTTCCGCGTCTAACTCAGAACTCGATCGTTCGAACGTGATCGTAAGAGCCGGTCCCGGGGCATGTGTCCCCGGGACCGGTTTTCTCTAGATGGACAACGCATCTCCCTCGATTAGCTCGCATGTCAACCGTGACGGACAACATTGACAGCTCTCCCGTTCGGGCCCTGGTGGTGGATGACACCGTCATCTACCGGCGCATCGTCAGCGATGTATTGCAGGAAATTCCCGGCGTGGAAGTCGTCGGCACGGCGGTCAACGGGCGGATTGCGCTCGAAAAAATCATCGAGCTGCATCCCGACTTCATCACGCTCGACGTCGAGATGCCGGAACTCAACGGCGTGCAGGTGCTGCAAGAGATCAAGCAGCGCGGCCTGACGACGTCGGTGATTATGCTCAGCGCTGCGAACTCCTCCAGCGCCGCGCGCACAACCGAGGCCTTGGCGCTCGGCGCCTTTGACTTTGTGTTGAAACCCTCCGGCGCGTCGCCGCAAGACAACCTGGTGCAACTGCGCGAGAAGCTTTCGCCGCGCGTGGAAGCGCTGATTACCAAGCGAGGTAAGCGCCGACCATCCGCACCAGTGGCCGAGCGCCGCGCTCCCGCGAGCGTCATTCGCCATGAGCCGGTACGGCCAGGCGCTGCGACGATGGTGGCGATCGGCGTCTCGACCGGCGGCCCCGAAGCCCTCAATCGTTTGTTGCCAAAGCTGCCCGGCGATCTCGCGGCGCCGGTGTTGATCGTCCAGCATATGCCGCCGATGTTCACCAAGTCTCTCGCCGACGACTTGAACAAGCGTTGCGCCCTGCAAGTCGAAGAAGCCACGGACGGGCAGCCCATCCGCCCCGGCATGGCGCTCATCGCCCCGGGCGGTCGCCAGATGAAAATCGTACAGGAAGACAATCAATACCTGGTCCGTCTCACGGACGATCCACCGGAATGTGCCTGCCGACCGTCGGTCGACTACCTGTTTCGCTCGGTCTCGCAGTTGTGCCCGCAGTCAGCACTGGCAGTCATCATGACCGGCATGGGCACGGACGGCACGCTTGGCATCCGACTGCTGAAGCGCAAGGGCGCCGCCGTGATTGCTCAAAACAAAGAAACCTGCGTCGTCTTCGGCATGCCCGCCGTGGCGGTCGCCGAAGGCTTGGCCGACGAAGTTCTACCTTTGGAAGAAATCGCGTCCCATATAGTTGCCCGAGTGGGGCGGAGAACATCGCCATGAAACTCGCGTCTGCGGAAGTCGCGTCCGTCGCCGGTCTCGTGATGGACCTGTGCGGCATCTTGCTCGATGAGAGCAAAGGCTATCTGATCGAAAGCCGGCTCGCGCCGATCGCGCAGCACCATGGCCTCGGTTCGTATACCGAACTGGTCCAGAAAGCCCGCGTCGGATACGACCAACAATTGCTCAAGCAAATTGTCGACGCCATCACGACGAATGAGACGCTGTTCTTTCGCGACGAGTCTCCGTTCGAAGCCTTGCGCCACAAGGCGATTCCGGAGTTGATCGACGCCAAGTCCAAGACCGCGTTCCCGCGAAGATTGCGGATCTGGTCGGCCGCGTGCAGCACCGGGCAGGAACCTTACAGCATCGCGATGACGCTGCATGAGCTAATTCCCGATATCCACGCGTGGGACATCAGCATCCACGCCACCGACATCTGCGACGCCGCTATCGAACAAGCCAGCATGGGCACTTACTCGGCCTTCGAAGTCGAACGTGGTATGAAGCCCCAATACCTGGATCGATTCCTCGTGCGCCACAACGCCAGTTGGAAAGTCCGCGACGAAGTTCGGGCGCTCGTCTCGTTTCAGAACCTGAACCTGATGCAGCCCTTGATGGGCTTGGGACCGTTCGACGTTGTTTTCTGCCGCAATGTGGCGATCTACTTCACGCCCGAAGGCCGCCGCAACGTGTTCCAGAAGATTGCCCAGACGATGACTCGCGACGGATACTTGTTCGTAGGGTGCGCGGAATCGTTGGCCGACATGGGACCGCAGTACACGCCGCACCATCATTGCCGCGGGATGTACTATCGCCCGAATTTGCCGGCGCTCGGCGACCCGGCCCGTGCCAGCACCGCTGCGTCCACGCCGGTGCGCCGCTAGCGGCCGCCATAACCAACGATGAATGTTCACTAGCCCGACGCGCAAGCGAGGGGGAGTTGACGTAGGCTGAGAGTATTGGCCGTACTCATTGCCGACGTCCGCTCCCCCTCGCTTGCGCGTCGGGCTAGTGTCGGCGACCCCGCATGCGGACTCACGGCGCTTTCGGCTTGATGATCGGTTGCCGCCCGATCGAGCGGTAGAACTGCGTGACTGCTTCCGGAGTCGGCAGATCGAGCACAAACCCGTCGGGAAAGAAGACCGTCGAAGGTCCGGCGGAACCGACATCGGCGAAACCGTCGTGAGCGCCGTGCAATACGCGGGGCTGGTCCATCAGTTGATTCACAGCGTTGGCGACGCGCTCGTTTTCCGGACCGCTCCAGTTCAGCAACGTCCTGCCGCGATCGGTTGCCAGCACGATATTGCGGCCGCGGGCTGTGGGATCGATCACGCCTAACAGATCGTAGTCTCCGACGAGCGGCTTCATCGATTTGCCGTCGATGATTTGACCCGGTTCCAGCGGCCAATCGGTACGGGCAGGCAGTTTCAATGCTTGCCCGCTGGCATTCCGGGCAACGCCATCGGCGTCGACGACATAGTAGTTGAACGTTCGCGCCGTCTGTGTTTCAGCGGCGTTGGCCGCAGTGACGATGCCGGTCGTCTGGCTCGTATGCGCTTTAATCGCGATTGGCTTGCCGGGGTATCCTAGCTCAATCCATTTCGTCGAATGAACGTTGGTATTCCGCACCGCGATGATGCGATTCTGCAATCGCGCTACTTGCTGAAAGATGCGGTAATGCGCCGGAGTCATACCGCCGTACTTAGCGGCAGCGAGTCCGGCGATTCCCGCCCGAGCGGTCGGCGCGGCGGCTTTGGCTCCTTTCATTACCACGAAACTGAACGCGGCCACTCCGACCGTGGCCACGAAATTTGCGAGCAACGCCGCTGCCGCGTCGAGGTCCTGACTGGTTTTCGCGCTGGCCGTCAGCGAAATGGCGTTGCAGAAATCCATGCCGGCGGAGATTACCTGGTAACCAAGAAATATCGCGCCGCCGGCCAGCATCAAGGCGTCGACGACAAAACCGACGCCGAAGTAGTGCGATCCGGCCCAGACCGCCAACGTGCCGGCCATGATTAGCAAGGCCGTCGGCGAAAGCATTGCCACGAACTCCTCCTGGATTTCTCCGGGCAGCAACGGCGCGGTGCGGCGCAGAACTTCGCGAAACCGATCGTCGAGCGACATCGTCGCCACGTTTACGGCGGTGTTCGGTTGAGCGGTTTGCGGAGGAAGCGGGGTCATTGTGCCGTCCAAACGACAAATACCTGCGGCCGGGGCTGCCATGGCAAGATCTCCCAAAGGTTTACCATTTCAAGATCGCGGCCGTCCACCGGCGAGGTGGAGCACGGCCCGCGATCAGATAGGGAGATTACGCCCACGGCCAGGGGCGCTTACAGAAATGTTTCGCGAGGCCGTTCGGTAACAAAAATAGGCGGCTCGGCGCGAACGGTTTACGTTCGTGCCGGCCGCCCCGGCCCTTTGGCATCGACCTCAAGCCAGGTCAAAGAGCATGACTTCCGCGCTGCTCTGCGCTGCGCTCGTCAGCTCCCGCTCCTCGCTCAGTGCGGCGGCGTCGCCAACCGCGAGTGGTTCACCGTTAACCGTGACTTCGCCGCGCAGGACTTGCAGCCAGGCGTGGCGTTCCACGTGCAGCGGATGGCGGAGTTGCTGGTGTCCATCCAGCGACGCCAGGTAAATCCGCGCGTCCTGGTGGATCAGCAACGAACCCTCCGCGCCGTCACGCGAGGCAACTAAGCGCAGCCGGTTATGCCGCTCCGTTTCATCGAACCGCCTTTGCTCGTAACTTGGTTCGAGTCCCTTGCGTTCCGGGAACAGCCAGATCTGGTACAGGTGGACCGGCTCGTCCAGGGACGGGTTGAACTCGCTATGCGTGATGCCCGTGCCGGCCGTCATGCGTTGGAATTCGCCCGGGCGGAGAACTTCGCCGTTGCCCATCGAGTCACGATGTTCCAGCGCGCCGGAGAGGACGTAGGTGACGATCTCCATGTTGTCGTGCGGATGCGTGCCAAATCCCTGGCCCGGTTGGACGACGTCTTCGTTCATCACCCGGAGCGCCCGGAAGTGCATGTGCTTCGGGTCGCGGTACGAGCCGAACGAGAAGGTGTGGTACGAATCGAGCCAGCCGTGATTGACGTGGCCGCGTTCGTGAGACTTGCGCAGGCTGAGCATGGGACCGTCCTCCTTACTAGGCGTCGACTAACGGGTTTACTAGCACAGTCTTGGATGAATCCGCGACGCACAAGGTTTCAGTAGTCGAAAATCGTCGCGTTTTGCCCAGCGCTTTGCGCGCTAAGCCCAGGGAAGGCCCTCCGAGCCGTGGGCGATGGGTTATTCTTGACGGGGCACCAGCAGGCTTGCGGCCCTTCGTGTTGCTTGCGCACAAGCTGACTTCGCCCGTCTCAAAGTCGACGTCAGCGCGTCGCATCGACAATAGCACGCCGATGCGCCAGCCGGTCGTGAAAGCGGTGAAGTGCAGCGCCCGCCACCAGTCCGCCGGTTCACAACCTAGCTTTGCCGGCAGGGTCACCGCATCGCACGCCGCGTAGATTCGCGTGAAGTCGTCCGGCGCGATGATCCGCGGTAGTTCCAGATCCATTCGAGCAAACGTGACGGGCGGCGCGCGGTCGATGTAGCCCCATCGCTCCGCGGTTCGGAGCGCACGTTTGAGCATCCGAAGATCATTGTTCAGGTTCGCGGTGGAAAGTTTCGAGCCCGGCGCCATGCCCCGTTCCTTGAACCGAGCTTTTTGCGCCACAACCGCAGCGTCGGATCGCTCACGTCCACCGCCTGGGCGGCGGCCGCGAACTTGCAACCCTCCTCGGTCACCAACCGCACGGCATCCCGCTTGAACGCCTCGCTATACCGCGGCAGAGTCGCAACCGCTGCCTTCACATCCAGCTTCGTAGTACCCATCGTCGGACCTCCTGTAGAGAGCATTGTCCGCTCCACGCCACGGTCCGAAAGTCCTGGGGGGGCGCCCGCAGGGCGAACAGCGCCACTGGCCACCGCGATCCTGCCAGCAACCCGCCCGGCCCAAGCAAAAACCAGCTCGCAAAAAGAGAACAAACGCCTCGCTTTCGAGGTTTTTCAGCAGCCTGCTATTGATCGGGTAGGCCATTGCGGCGCAGCTTTTGCACCACAATGCAAGGCACGGGCATGTGCCTCGATGAATGTGCAACTTGATTTCGTGCGCGGAATTCATGGGCGTGCCAGGCCGCTGAAGATTCACTCGCTGTGTCTCAACGCGAGCTCCCGTCTGTCGTGCACAGCGGTACTGGCACGCCCGCCTTTCGGCCTCCTCTCAGCTTCGAACCAATCGTGGTCGATTCGAGCGCAGTGGGAAAGAATTGAGATCGACCACTGCTTGATTCTCACTCGCTCGTGGCACAGGAGGGACGGCAAAAATGCTTGCGGCCGAGGCGCTTCGCTCCATTGGACGTGCCATGCAGCAGCAGGCGGTGATCGGGTTGGACGAGCTATTCTGCTACGCACTCGATCTAAGGATTGTTGGTCCATTGCTGCGTGCATCCCTGGATGCTTGGACGACGCTTGAGCACGGCTGGTTGACGCGCCAAGAGATGCTGACGTTGGGCATGATCTGAGATCGCGGAGCTGACCAGGCAGGAATGGCGCACGCGAGTCTTTCCTTACCGGTGTGGCGCGCGCCCCACGGAGCGCGCGTAGCGCCCGAACTCCGTAGCGGCACGCCGATTGCAACTCACACTGACGCAACTTCTTCGACTCCCGAGGTTCCCGATGACACGCAAAATGCTCGTGATCGCCGGCATGGCGATCCTGTTGTTCGAAACGCGAGTTTCAGCCCAGGCGCCCGACGCGGAATTGCCGCCGCCGGCTCCGACGGCCGCTAATTTGCCTCCCGCACTGGCGCCTGCGACCGTTGCCGTTCCGACTGGATTCGATGCGGGGTTTGATTTGCGTTACGACGGAGGCGCTGTCGCGATCGGCTCGGTGACGCCAGGTGGCGTGGCGGATCAAGCGGGGCTACGTGCCGACGATCGCATTGTGACGATCGACGGCCGTAATGTTGCGAACGCGGATGAATTTCGCGCATCGGCATCGGGTTTCGAAGGCCGAACGATCGAGATCATCGTGGAACGCAACGGCCAGCCGCAAACGATCTCGCTGCTCTATCCGCGTACAGCGCCGATTGCGCCGCGTGCGGCCGATCCGAATCGATCGTGGATCGGCGTGGCATTGTCGCGCGACTTCGCCGAACGCGGGGCGCTGATCTCGCGAGTAGCGCCGTCCAGTCCGGCGTCGCGTGCTGGAGTTCGCGCCGGAGACGTCGTGCTCGCAATCAACGGCGAGAATGTGGTCGACTATCGCGACATGATGGACCGCATCAGCAATTTGATTCCCAACTCGTCGGCGGAACTATTAGTTTACCGGAACGGCGCCAGTGTGCCGGTGAATACCGCCATCGGCCGGTTTGAAGATTCCGCAGGGCGCGCCTCCGAAGCGGAGGACACGGCGCCGGCCACGTACGAAACTCAGCGCGTCCCGACTTCGCAAGATCTGGCGGATGCGCGAATGATCCAACTGGGAGACCGCATCTACCGCTTGGAACGAATGGTGCAAGAACTTCAGGATGAAATGCGCGCGCTCCGCCGGGAACAGGCAGCTGACTGAAAATCGAATTCCGCGCGAAGTTCGTCGATTCGACGACGACTTTGCGCCTATTTTCGATATAGCTCGCCGCGGCGAAGCTGCCGGTACATGCCGAGGGATTCGCGCAGAACGCGGGCCGCGTCGACCGGGCCCATGAAGTCGTCGACGACGACCTGCTTGTTTTCCAAGGCCTTGTAGTCCTCGAAGAACCGCTTGATCTGCTTGAGCGTGTGCTCCGGCAGCTCGGTGTGGTTCATGTAGTTGTTGAACGCCGGGTCGTGGATGCTGACGGCGATGATTTTGTCGTCGATGCCTTTTTCGTCGCGCATTCGCATCAGGCCAATCGCCCTGGCTTCTACCATCGTCAATGGCACCACGGCTTCTTGGCTCAACACGAGCGCGTCGAGCGGGTCGCCGTCGTCGCAGAACGTGCGCGGGATGAACCCGTAGTCGGCGGGGTAGTACATCGCGCTGTAGAGGATTCGGTCGAGACGCAGGAAGCCGGTTTCCTTGTCCAGTTCGTACTTGTTCTTGCTTCCCTTGGGAACTTCGATCACGACCGGGAAACTGCTCTCGATCATGTTGTCGTCGATGTAGATGTCGTGCCAGGCGTGCATAGTGGTGGAGGCGGGGATAGCCGGGGAAATGGGTCGGGGAGTTGTGCTGCTCACGAATGCCGCGTCAAGGGGAAATGGAGGAAATACCGGGTGTCGCATCAAAACCGAGTCGCTCGGAAATGCCGCCGTCATGGCGTCCAATAAGCATAGCCGCGCGCAAGAGCAGCGCGGACGGGGCGCGGCGAGGAATCCACGGGGCGCAAATCCGAGGATTTACCACGGAGAGCACGGAGGACACGGAGAGGGGAACGAAAGAGCGGGAGAACAGTCGTACGGCGAGGAACCAATCCCCATTCGATTGGGTTGGCCGGCTCGTCCGGGGAACGAAGGTAGAACTAGATCCCACCTCCGAGTGCTCCGTGCTCTCCGTGGTGAATCCTCCTGCGCGGACTGCGCTAGTCGCGCGGGTCGGCGGGGCGGAGGTTGACGCGGATGGCGCCGCGATTATCGGCCAATTCGCCCCAGCCGTCGCGACAACGGAGGTACAGCTTTCCCTCCATGGGAGCGGCAAATTCGCCACTCCGGCCCAGGTCGAACGGTTCGGAGAGCTCTCCCGCGTTGAACAGCACGCCCTCGAGCTGCCCCTGGCCGAAGCCGTCGCCATCGGCGTCCAGCGCGGCGCCCTCGGCGGAGAGCTGCCAATCGCCGCTGGCCTCAAACGCCACGCAATCTCCCTTGTGCAATTTGACGCCGGTCGCCTGATAGCCCCGGCAGGCGCCGATCTTCACGGTTTGTCGCCGGGCGCCGGATTTCGGCAGGCAGGGATCTCGCCAGTCCCACGCACAAAGGTCGACCCGGTATCCGGACGCCAACCGCTCCATAAAAAAGCGGTATTCGAAGTCGAGCTGATCGCGGACCGGCGCGAAGGCCTGATCAAACTGCACGTCCTGGCCAGCGACGTAACTGCGCGCCAGCAGTTTGAAGCGTGCGTTGTAGGCCGGATGCTGATGAAGAAAATGGCACGCGGACCAACACCAATGATATGAAAGCCGGGCGGCGTCGACGATTTCCGCTTGCTCGTCTTTCCATTGGTCCATCGAGACCACGTCGGTGAGCCGACCTTTGGAATCGTGCCGGGCCACCATGGTGATGAGCGAGGCCGCCAAGGGCGCCGTGAATTCATCGCCGCCGACGATCTCGTCGAGAGGCCGAGGAGTTTCGCCGCGTAGGTAGTCGATGACCTTGGTCGAACAGCGCACTGCTGCGTGGTCTTCGCCGCCGTTCGCCAACATCTCCGCGATGCCTTCCGCGAACCAGGTCGGACCGGTTTGCCCGAAGGTTTGTACACAATAGGCGTGAACGATTTCGTGCTCGGGGATGCCTTCGGTGGCCGCGGCGAAGACGGTGGCCTTGCGCGGCGTATTGATGTTCGTATCGTAGCCGCTGGAGACGGACCCGCCGCCGACGCCGCCGATTAACAACCTGGCCGCGGGATGCGTGAAGGATTCCGCGGACCATTGGTCGAGTCGCTCCACCACAAAGGACTCGATCGGCTGTCGCGATGGCAATCCGAACAACCGGACCGCGGACTTGAGTGTCACGTCCAAACGCTTGAGCAACGCCTTGGCGTCCGGCTCGGACAAATCGGTATGCAGGGCGAACCGCGCAGTATTGTAGTCGGCCGGTTCGAACGACGCGGGAGTCGTCGCGGCCTGTTGCGCGCGCGCGGGACTACTCAGAAAGCAAACCGGAAAAACGCCCAGCAGGCAGACCAGTCCCCTGCCCACGGCGCGCACGAGGTGCGCCCGGAAACCGTCGTCGCTCAAGCTCTGTTCCTTTCAGCCGCCGCCGTGTGGCGTCCTGCCCGGCCACGACACGAATCCGGCGCTCAAGACCTGGCCTCATGTGGGCTTCGCCCCGTGAGGCGAAGACATTGCCCGCAGAGCTACTTTAGGCACAGCCGCCGAGAATAAAAAGCCCCCATTTTGGAGTTTTTCGGCTTGGCACCCCACGGCGATCGTTAGCGCTTCGCCTCGCGCACCAGATGTGCCAGCTCCGGTCCGATCAGTTGTTGTACCGCCAAACGCACGCCGGCGGGCGAGCCGGGCATCGTTAGCACAACTTGCTTGTCGATCAAGCCCCCCACCGCGCGGCTAAGCATCGCCGCCGCGCCGATTTCCGCGTAACTCAGCATCCTAAACAGCTCGCCGTAGCCGGGCAATGTTTTGGTGAGCAACGACGAGATCGTTTCGAAAGTTTGATCTCGGGAGCCCAACCCGGTGCCGCCGGTGAGCAAGATCGCATCGATGTCGTCACGCGTGCGCAGTGATTCCATTATTGCGCGAATCGCAGTTGGCTCGTCACGGATGACTTCACGGACTACGACGTGATGGCCGAACTCGTTCAAGAGATCGATCGCCGTGGCGCCGCCAGTGTCGGTCTCCGGCGTCCGCGTGTCGCTCACGGTGATGACCGCGCATTGAATGCGGCGCGGCGACGATGCGCGATGTTCCGAGACGCTGTCCGGTGGGGGCGCAGGCGACATGAGGTGCTCCGCGAACTAACTTAAATCGACCGCGCCGGCGGCGCCGTCGCCGCGGGCGCTAGCGATTTGTTCGAGGAGTTGAGAGACGTCGCGATAGCCGAAATCCATCCCGGCCAGTTCCGTCAGATACTTGTCGGCCTTCTCCAAATCCTTGAGCGCCAGGAAGGCTACCTTGCCAGTGAAGTAAAGCGTTTCCTTGCGAAGTTCCGGCTCACGAGCGGGAATTTGTTCCAAGGCCGCCTCGAAGTTTTGCATGCCGAGCTTGTACTGTTTGATCTGCACGAAGCACTCGCCGAGCGCCTTCAAGACCTCGGCCTTGCGCTTGGGGTCTTGCTGAGCTTCCTGCAGCAGCGGGATCGCCTCGCGATACATTTTTGCCTTCATCATGCGTGAGGCCAACTCATATTTGTAGCCATGCTGCGTCGGATAGCGTTGCACATGCCCGCGATAGAACTCCAGCTCGCGCGTGTTCAACTCCGCCTTCATCTTTCTCCACAATTCTTCCGATTGCGGCGTGCGGTCCGTTTCCGCCTGTTTCTTGGCGGTCTCGACGGCTTCGCGCGTGCGGCGCATCTGCAGGTCTTCGAGACGCTCGCGGATTTGCAAATCGCCTCCGGACGCTTCAAGGGCCCGCGTCAGCACTTTTTCGGCGTCTTCGAGCTTCTGGTTGCTGGCATGAAGATTGGCCAATTCCAGATACTTGGGAATGTCGGTTGGATTCTTCGTGAGATGTCGCTCAATCACTTGTTCGGCCGTCAATTGCACGCCGCCCCCTTGGCGACGTTCCTGTTGCAATTGTTTGTCGACCATCACGTCGGTGCTGGACTGGGCGTCCTCGAAGCCGCCTTTCTTGATGGCCCGCTCGGCGTCCAGCGCGCGCAGCGTTTGCATTCCCTCTTCATCGCCTGGCTTGGCTTGCACAACGCGGCGAAAGCACGTGATGGCTTCGTCGAAACGCCCCAGCTCGCGCAAAGCACGGCCACATAAGCGATTGACTTCCGGATCTGCGGGATTGGCCCCCAGCGCGCCGCGCAAGTAGAGAATCCGGCACTCCTCATGGCCCAGTTTTTCACTGGCAGAGGCCATCGCCGTCAACGCGCCGACATCCCAGGGGTTGAGCTTGAGCATGTCCAGGCCCGATTTGATCACTCCGAGCCAGTCCTTCTGCATCTCGGATTTCTTGATCGAGCCTTTGATGCCGACCCCTTTCACCGAGGACAGCCGATCTCCCTTTTTGTTGTTGTCGAACTTCTTATAGAGGTTGCCGAGGAAGCTCTGCAAATAGATCTGGTTGGCCGGATCCCCCTCGACGCAGGCGGCGAACATCGTGGTGGCATAGTCGTACTCGCCGCGGTTCGATTTCTGGCTGCCGGCCTCGAACTGCGCCTGTAATCGACGGCGCACTGCCGGAGGAAGTCCGCCGGTATTGCCTGGAATATCTGTCGCCATGCCTGAAGTACCTGGAAATTCCGCGCCGAGACGTCCGTGCGATTCCGAAGTAGGAAACGCCCCGCCTTGTCCATTCTAACCGCCCGAGGCGCGGACTCCAACGAGCCACCGGACGTGAATGAAACTGACATTGAAGCGGTATCGAGGCACAACCCAAATCCTCGCTCAGTGCAAACCAACAAAAAAAACCGGGGCGGATGCCAGCATTGGCGTCCGCCCCGGTGAAATGCCTGTTGGAATCGAACCGCTTAGCGTCGGCGGAAGCAGTACAAGGCCGCGCCGAAACCAATCCCTAGCAGGGCCAGACTGCCGGGCTCAGGAACGATGCGGATGATCTCGTCTTCGCTGAACAGTGCGACGTACAAAGCGCCGTCCGGGCCAAATTCCATGTCCGGGGCGGTTGGGCCGCCGGGGCCGCCGAAACCCGTGCCGATGACAGTCGGGACGCCGAGCGCATCGAAGCGAAGCAGCTCGCCGGTATCACGGCTGATGCCATAGAGGGAGTCGCCCCACAGGGGACCTCCGGGGCCGAATTCGAGTTGGAACCCGCCAGGACCCGGATTCGGATCGGTGTAGAAATTCCCATTCACCAGCGAGCCGTCGGCGGCATGGATACGAATGACGCCGTCCGGGCCGTCGGTGTAAATGTTGTCGTCTGCGTCGATGGCGATTGTGCCGTTCACGCCGCCCAAGTTGTAGAGAATCGTGGGATTGCCACCGGTCGATGCCGCCACGGGGCCGAGATTATCCGCGATGATCACGCGTCCGGTGCTGTCGAACTTCAGACCATTCGGATTGACCAGGCCGCTGCCGACATGGAACAACAGCGTGGTCGTCTGATCGGGATGGATCGCACGCAATGCGCCTTCAGCGACTTGGCGACCGGCCACCAGGACAGATCCCGGCACGCCGCTGACATCGCCTGTGGCGTCGAACAACACGGAATCCGGGTCCGGAATTGCCGTGTCGCCGAACTCCGTGACCGTCGCCCCGCCGGGAGCGAACAGGTGAATCTTTACCGCTTCGGCCTGGCTGCCGCCGGAGCCGGAGTTATCGCGACCGACGTAAAGGTCACCAGTCGCGGGATTGAACGTCATCTCCGCCGGGTCCGTAACGTCAGCATAATGCTCGACCGTGAAGCCGGGAACAATCGGCGCCGCCAGGGCGGGAGTGGCTGACAAGGGCGCGGCGAGCGCTGCCAGCAATAGCCCTCGAGTACGAATGCGCATAAATCATGGTCCTTCAAGATGTGAACGCGGTGCGTATGGGTCACTACTTACCAAGCGGCCCACTCCCGGCAAGTGAGCGCGCAGCCGCCTGGATGCCGTGAAAATAACGGCCGGCAACCAGCGTGGCAAGCGATTTTTCACCAGAATGTCGCAATCATTTGGCCGAAGTGCGAATTGGGCGCCAGGCGGTTTGCCAATGGCGCGCTCACAAATTCGCCGCCGCGGCGCCCCGGCGACTACTAGAATTGGGCCTCGTCTCCGATCGCCGCCTTAGCAATGAGGCGAGAATCAGCCCATGGCAAATGGGAACATCGATTCGACAGTCGGGCGCCCGTGTACATGCAGTTCTCGCGTGCAGGATGCGTGCTCCACTTATCAGAGCACCATGGCGACTGCTGTCCAGGATCCACGGTTTTCCTGACGATGGCCGGCAGCGATGAATTCCACCAAGAAATCGCGGCTAAGAACTACGGCTACAACCGAGCTGGTGTGGAACGCACGTTCTACGGCGCGAAGTGCGTAGAAGTGATCGACCCGTTTGGCAATCGACTCCGGATCAATGAGTATCTGGACAAGTAATATCGCTTAGCGCGCGAATCGCTCTCCCTCTATCGAGTGAGTGACGAATTTGCATTTTTGGGCAATGCGTGCGTCCTAGGTTGCGGGATTCCGAACACTTTTCTAGGCTGTGTTCGATGAACGTGGGACGTGCGGGACGGTGATGGGCGTCTTGGGCCGCGCATACTTCTTCGCTCCGCGTCTGTTGCACGTAGTTCGAGCGAGTTGCTCGGGCTGCCCATGTTGCGCGCGCAGATCGACCATGAAAGCGGTTTCTCGTCGATTGCGGGTGCGCCAGCGGGAGGCGCGCGAATTGGCAGGCACAAAACTGATTCGCGATAGTAAGAGCGCGTTGTGCATGAAGGAGTGCGGCATGCCGATCGGCAAGATTAAGAAGTTGGTGACGGACAAGGGATTCGGCTTTATCCAGCCCGAGGATGGCGCCGACGTGTTTTTCCATCACACGACCGTGGACGACCAACAGTTTGACGATCTCACCGAAGGGCAACAGGTCGAGTTTACGCTCGACCAGGGTGGAGGTGGCGGAAAGTCAAAGGGTCCGCGAGCGGCGACTGTGAAGCCGCTGTGATTGTTCCGTTTCGCGGACGGGTCCGCGGCGCCAGCGCTAGGGGGAATGGCGACGCGAAGTTGTCTTCAGTTTAGCGCACCTCATCAAGCCTCGGTCGCCTGCGACCGAGGCTTGTTTGTTTCACCGGGCTCAATGAGCGCCCGTGTCTGACATCAAGAAGCCCACGAGGTCGCGAATCTCGTCCGCGGAGAACGCGTTGAGTTGACCTTCCGGCATCAAGGACAGGTCCGATTCCTCCATCGCGTCGATCTCGGAGCGCTCCAGCACCAACGCCTCTGAAGCGGTTTGAATCGCCACGGTGCGTTCGGTCTTGGCGCCCACGACGCCGTTGAGAATGCGGCCGTCGGTGAGCGCGATGATCGACAACCGATAGTTGGTGCCAACCGTCGCCGAGGGATCGACGATGTTCGACAACCAATAATCGAGATTGCCGCGCTGCGCCCCGGTCAACTCGGGACCGATCGCGCCCCCTTCGCCGAACAGCTTGTGGCACTTCCCGCAATGCTGTGAATACAGCAAACGCCCTTGCGCAAGATCGGCCGCCGCCAAACGCTCCGCAGTCAATTGTTCGCGATATTGCGCCAATTGTTTCAACTTGTCCACCGCCAGCAGCCGTGATCCCGGTAAGACCTTGGCGAGGCGCTCCGTGAGCGCAGCCTCGCCCATCAACTGCAATTGTCGGAGCGCGGTCGGACCAAGGTCCTCGGCAGGCACGCTGCCAGTGGCGATGGCGTCCAACAGTGCGTTCGCGCTTTCCAAACGCGTGGCCATCGCTTCGATCACGGCTTCGCGCCCAGCCCGAGTTAATCGCGGATAGCTGGTCAACAAGAGGTCTTGGTGGTGCGCTAAGTCGAGCGTCGCCAAACTCTGCACCGCGTCCACGGCCAATTCGCGGTTTGCCAGTAACGGCCGCAGCGTCTCGTCCAGTCCTTCCACGCGAGCCTGCACTAAAGCGCGAAGCGCCTCGCGCCGCTGGACGAGCGGTTGCGAGGCGTCGCCGACAACTTGCTTCAATTCATCGAGTGCGCGTCCGTCACCGAAGACAGCGGACAACTCGCGGACGCACGACATCGTTTCATCATCCGCATCGCTCAGCGTGGCTGCGAACGCCGCCCATCCCGCCGGCGCCGGCGCCTGACGCCAACCGCGTAGGGCGTCGCTCATGCCGATGAGAATTGCTCGCCGCAAAGCAGCGTCAGGCGTGCTGCGGAGGAACGTCACCAACGGGTCCGCCGCTTGTGGATTCCGCGCCAACTCCCCGGTGATCCGTCGGACGATAAACGTCGACAACTTGGGCAGCTTCGAATTCAGCGCCAGTTCCGTCGCTGCCGCGGGCGAAACCGGAACCGACGGCTCGATGCCATACCAGACCATGAGCGGCAACACGCGATCGTCGGCAAACTCCGCGTGGGACGCTAGCAATGTGGCCAGCGCCCAACGGTCGTCCAACGGAAATCGCTGCATGGCGGAAGCCAGATACGTCAGCACGAGGCCGGATTGCTCATGTTCCGCCAGTTGTTCAAGCAACGCGCGTGTGTTGGCATCGGTGATCGGTCGGTCGGCAAGTAAGCGCACGCCCCAGGTGCGAACGTGTTCGTCCGCGTGACTGAGCATCCAGCGCAGATCGACATCGCTCAGCTGGCCGATTGCGTGCAATCCCCAGCAGGCTCGCAATGCGAAGTTCGAGGGCTCGTCCGTGGAGACGAGCGTCATGCGCAGCACTTCGTTGGCGTCGCTCATGTCGATGCCTGCTGCGGCGCGCTCCTGCAGCAAGCGACGCGCTTGGGCGGCCAGTCGCTGCTGCCCATCGCATTGCAATTTGGCCAGTTCGCGATTCGATAACTTGGCGAGATCGACGCTCCCAGTTTTGACAGGTAAGGGGCCGTCATGCACGATTTTGAAAACACGCCCCGAAGAGCGATGCACGCCGTCTTCGTCGTGACATTCGCCGGTGTCGGACCAGTCCAGCACATAGACGCCGCCGTCCGGTCCGCAGGCCAAGTCGATGCCGCGAAACCAGGGGTCGCCGCTCTGCAATGGATCCGGCTGATGATGCGCGGTGTAGGTCGCGCCATGACGCTCCAGGCGGTCACGGTTCAAGCGCCGACCATGAAAATTCAGCATGAACACGTCGCCGCGATACTCCTCCGGCCAATTGTCGCCGGAATAGATCATCAGCCCGGAATGCGCATGGCCGCCGCCGGTGTGGCTGGTGTTTTCGGACAACGTCTTGCGCGTGGCAAGCCAGTCTTCCGTCGTGACGTCCCAGTGGACGTGATCCGCGGTCTGTTCAATCAACTCGTAGGTGTGCGGATTGAAATCCTCGCCGTACATCCGCCGGAAATGCGCCCCGGGCACGGCATGCCAGAGATGGCCGATCACCGTGTTGATGAAGAACAATTCGCCCTGCTCGTTCCAATCCATGCCCCAGGAATTGGTCGTCCCCTGGCAAACGACTTCAAAACGATGCTGGGTCGGATGAAATCGCCAGACGCAGCAATTGAGCGCCGTCCTTGCCGACTCGGCCGTCTCCGGCGTGCCGACCCGCGACGTGGCCAGAATGCCATGCCGGCCATAGAGCCAACCGTCCGGGCCCCAGCGCAATCCGTTCACGACGTTATGCCGCACGTCGGCGACGTTCCAACCTTCCAGCATCACGACCGGTTCGCCATCCGGCCGGTCGTCGCCGTCACGGTCCGGAATGAACAACAAGTAAGGCGCCGCGAGCGCCCAGACGCCGCCAAACCCAATTTCCACGCTCGTCAGATGTTCGAGCTGATCCGCGAACACAGTGCGCCGGTCCGCGCGATGATCGCCGTCGGTGTCTCCCAGAATGACGATCCGATCGCGCAGCCGGGCGTCGAAGTTCACGCCCGATTCGGCGTAAGTGTAGTTCTCGGCCACCCACAGCCGACCGCGATCGTCGAACGTCATGCCAATCGGCTGGCGCACGTCCGGTTCGCCGGCAAACAGTCTGACCTGAAAGCCCGGCGGCGTCGTCCACGAGGCGGCCGCTTCCTCCGGTTCCAACGGTTTCGTCGCCGCCTTTTCCGTGTCAAACGGCTCAGGGAACGCTTCGTCCGCTTGGATCGTGCCGATCATCAACGCGAACGACAAGATTAACGTCAGGGTGCCGACCATGGACATGCGCGACATAACTGGCGAATTCCTGTGTGGCGGAGTGGTGATCGCCATACTAGCCCGACGCGCCAGCGAGGGGGAGCAGACGTTGCATCGATTTAAATGTCGGAATCCTGACCGCTGGCAACTCTCCCTCGCTGGCGCGTCGGGCTAGTTGGTGAATTCAGCGACCATTGATTGCCCGTTGGCACGGTGACACACTAGAATAACGTCGGGAAGGGGCGTTTGCCTGCCGGCGGTGGATCGGCAGTTGGCATCTTCGGAACAACTCTTTGGGCATTCCTATGTTCTCCGCCCGGGTCGGCAAGCGGCAGTTGGCGGCGCTTTGCCGGCGGTTGGCTACTTCTCTGGAAGCCGGCCTGGATATCCGCCGCATCATGACCCGCGAGGCTGAGGGGCGCGGCAGCCCGGCCTTGCGTTCCCGATTGGCGGAAATCGACCGGCAGGTGGCCGCTGGCGTGAGCATTCACGAGGCGGTGGCGGCAACCGGCGATTATTTCCCGCCGCTGTTCCGCGAAATGATCGCGGTCGGCGAAGCGACTGGCAAGCAGGCCGAGATCTTCCGCCATCTGGCCGACCATTACGATCATCAACTCGCGGTGCGGCGCGTGTTTCTGACGGCGCTCGCCCTGCCGTTGCTGCAACTGGGCGCCACGATTCTGATCATCGCCGTCCTCATTTGGGCGTTAGGCGCCATCGCCAGTTATTCCAACAGCAAGCCGATCGACATCCTGGGCTTCGGCCTTTATGGCACGCAGGGACTGATCAAGTATTTCGCCTTTTTGGCGACCCTGTCGGCGATCGGCGTTTTCATCTGGCAGGCCATCCAGCGAGGCTGGCTCTGGGGCCGCATCGTCGAGCGCATCCTGCTGCGCGTGCCATTCATCGGCGGGGCGTTGCGCGTCTTGGCGATGGAGCGCCTCGCCTGGTCGCTGCGGTTGACCCTCGACACCAATATGGAAACACGTCAGGCGATTGACCTTTCGTTGCGGAGTACGCAAAACGGCGTCTATCGGGACGCCGGACCCGATATTAATCGCGAGGTGGCGAGCGGACGCTCGTTGACGGAAGCGTTCGAGCGAACGCATGTCTTTCCGGACGATTTTCTCGAAGCCCTGGATATCGGCGAACGGAGCGGCCGGATTCCGGAGTCGATGGAGCACCTCGCCCAGCAGTACCAGGACAAAGGCCGCCTGGCGATTCGGGCCCTGTCCGTGCTGGGCTGGGTTGTGACGTTCATGGTCATTGCCGGCGTGATCATCTCGTTGATCTTCAAACTGGCTTTCTTTTACGTGGGCACAATCAACGAATTTGCCAAGCCGATCTAGCTGTCTTCGGCGATTGGCGGTGATCCACCACCATCTTAGGGGGTGTCTCGCAGGTGCGAACTTGTCGACGGTGAATCTTCGGCGTTGAATCCGGTTTCCACTCCGCCTAAGATCGTTGGATTGATTAGCGAGCTAAGGGCTTCGCCTGGCTGCTTCTCATGAGACCGCGCGAGATTCCTTTTGTGGCACTACTCCCCGCCGCCGCAGATATAGCCCGACGCTTTACGGGCCTTGCCGTTCTGATCGTGTTCACGTTTCTCGTCGTGGCTAGTACGTTTGTCCGCGATTGGGAGCGGGTCATCGGCGTCGGCGAACGCCTGTTGGGCATGGATGCGACCAAGGAGTTGCCCGTCGAGACGCTTCCCAAGGCGATCGTCACGGTCATGTCGGTCGCGAAAGAGCCGATCGACATTACCGATCGCTACTCAGGCATGGTCCGCCCCTGGGAACGTTACACCCTGGCGTTCGAAGTGGCCGGACGCGTCCGCGAGTTGGGAACGAATGCTTCCGGTGCTGCGCTGGATGAAGGGGACGCCGTCGCCAAGAACCAGGTAATCGCCAAATTGGATGATCGACTGCTCGTCGCTCAATTGCGCGAAAGCGTGGCGAATCTGGAGCAAGCCCAATCCGAATTGCAGCGCGCGACGGACCTGCGAGAGCGGGACGTTAAGTCGATTACCGCGGCGGAGTACCAGAAGCTGGTGACTGACGTCGCCTTGGGCGAGGCACGGCGCGAGATTGCCCAGAAGCGGCTCGACGACGCCACGCTCCGTTCGCCGGTGGATGGAGTCATCTCCAAGCGGATGCTTAACTCCGGCGAATCGATCAATATGCATATGCCGGTGTATGAGATCATCGAAGTCGATCGCGTGCTGCTCGTGGTCGGCGTGCCGGAATCGCGCGTGCGTTCGATCAAGGAAGGGCAACCGGCGCGCGTGCAATTCACCGGCCGTGATCGCTTCCGCCGCGAGGCCGCGGCCGTCGACGGCCAGGTCTTTCGCGTCAGCCAGACGGCCGACGACAAAACCGGGTTGTTCGAGGTCGAAGTCGAAATCCCCAACGGGGAACGAGCGATCCGGCCGGGCCTGATCGGCGTCGGCGAAATCGTCGTCGAGCGGATGGACGGTTTTCGCGTGCCGTTTTCCAGCGTCGTGTTTCGCGATCAGAAGGCCTTGATCTTCTCCGTCGGCCAGGACGGTCGCGCGCATCCCTGGGAATTGTCGCACTGGGTCGAACAAGGGGCGGACGTCGTCTTCGACGATCTGCCCGAGGATCGGCGCCGCGTGGTGATTCGCGGGCAGCATCGGTTGATGGACGGCCGCGAAGTGGAACTCACGCCCGCCGCGGATGACGCCACGCTGCGCACGGCGGCGCAGAACGCATCGGGAAAGTAGCTGCGACGCAGTTCGGTGTATTTCGCCACGCGTCGCCTGTAGGATCGTGAACTCTCATGAAGATCAGCGCCAAAGCGATTGACAATCCACGGGCCACCATCGTCGGCACCTTACTGGTGCTGCTGTTGGCGGGCGTGGCGATCTTCACGATTCCGGTCCAGCGCACGCCCGCGATCGACCTGGCCGTGGTACTCGTGGCGGTGCCCTATCCCGGGGCGGAGCCGAGCGAGGTCGAGGAGCAGATTACCCGCAAGATCGAAGACGCGCTGCAGCGGCTAAACAAGGTCGATTTCATCGCCTCCAGCAGCTTGCGGGGGTCGAGCGTCACGCAGGTAATCTTTCTCGACGGCGTCGATCCCAAGCGCGCCCGGGACGATGTCGAACATCTGGTCAACCAGATTCGCAATGAACTTCCGGTGCGCCGCGAGATCCAGCCGATCATCACCGATATCGATTTCGAGTCGGTGCCGTTGATGCTCGTGAACGTCAGCGGTCCGCCGGGCTTTGACGAGCGGGCGTTGAAGCAAATCGCCGAAGACATTCAGGAAGACCTGCAGGGCATCTCCGGCGTCGCCAATACGCAATTGTTCGGCGGCCGGGAACGGGAAATCCACGTCGATGCCAATCCCGACCGACTGGCGCAATACGGATTGTCGATCAACAAGCTGCGACAGGCGATCGCCACGGCGCATGCCGAACTGCCCGGCGGGCCGTTGAACACTGGCGAATTCAACCTGCAACTTCGCAATGACACGCGGTTCAAGAGCGTGGAGGACATTCGCCAGGTCGTCGTCTCGCAAAGCGAAGGCCGCCTGGTCCGCGTGTCCGACGTCGCCGAGGTGAGCGACACGTACCGGCGGCTGATGAACGTCGCCCAACTTGACGGACACGATTGCGCCACGATCATCGTCAACAAGGAAGCCAACATCAACACGCTCGGCACGGCCAAGGCGATCCGCCATCGTGTCGAAGAACTGCAAGACGTTTATCCGCAGGTCAAGCTGTCGATCACGCGGGATATCTCCGGCGACATCTCGGAGATGTTCAACGTCCTGGGTTCGAACGCCATCCAAGGCGCGATGGTCCTGTGTTGCATCCTGATCTGGTCGATGGGTTTTCGTAGCGCGCTCTTGGTGATCACGGCGATTCCCTTCGCCACGGCCATCGGACTGATCGCGCTCTACGCGCTCGGCCTGCCGATCTCGAACATGGTGCTGTTCAGCTTCATCCTCGTGCTGGGAATGGTCGTCGACGGGGCGATTATCGTCACCGAGAACATTCACCGGCACATCGAGCGCGGCTTGCCGCCGATCGAGGCAGCGAAGATTGGTGTCGAAGAGGTGTCCGTTCCGGTCATCGCGGCCGATCTCACCGCGGTCGCCGCGTTCGGGCCGCTGTTGCTGGTGCCGGGCATTCTCGGCGACTTTATGGGCGTAATGCCGGTCGTGGTGAGCACGGCGCTGTTGGGTTCGCTGATCGTCGATCATTTTTTAGTCCCGGTGTTGGCGAGCCGCTTTTTCAAACAGCGCCCTGTGCCGGCGGCGCTGACTACGGATGGGCAAGCCGGCTTTTTTGCCAGCGATCAGTTACGTCCCAAACTCGGCTTCTTCACCCGCACTTACGCGGGGATGTTGAAGTATTGCCTCTATCACCCTTGGGTGGCGCTGGGCTGTTGTCTGGTCGGCGTCGCTTGGGCGGCGTTCGTCTGCGTCTTCTTCCTGGGCTTTGACTTTTTTCCTGGGAGCGATCGCGGCCAGTTCGAACTTACGTACGAACTGCCGCTCGGTTACAGCATCGAAGAAACGATTCGCGCCGCGAAGTGCATCACCGATCCGCTGGAAGAACTACGCGACACGGGAGAACTGGACAACTATGTCACCGCCGTCGGCTCGTCGGCCGGCCTGGCGAATCGCATCGACGGCGACAGCGTCACCGGGCCGGAATTCGGCAAGGTGATGGTGCAACTCGTGGCGCCCAGCAAGCGGGATCGGCATCAGGACCTTGTGATCGCGGAATTGCGCGAGAAGATCAAACCATGGCCGGGTATGAAATATCGCATTGAGGCGGTGCAAGAAGGCCCGCCGGGAGGCGCGGCGGTGGCGGTGCGGTTGACCGGCAAAGACCTGGAACAACTCGGCGCGCTCGGTAAACGCCTGGCGGCGCAACTGGCGAACATTCCCGGCACGCTCGACGCCGAATGCAATTATCGCCCCGACAGTCCCGAGTTGGTCATCGAGCCGGACCCCGCCGTGGCCGGCATGTTCGAGATGAGCAAGCAGGAGATTTCGGCCGCGATCCAAACCGCGATCCTAGGCGACACGGCGATCGAGCTCTCGCTCGACGACGAAGACGTGACGCTGCGCGTGCAGGCCGCGCCGGAATTTCAACGCTACGAGGACGACGTCTCGCGATTGATGATTACCAGTTCCACGGGGCGCATGGCCACGATCGGCGAAGTGGCGAAGATTCAACGCGACGCTGGGTTGTTCAGCATCAATCGGTATGAGCGCAGCCGGTCCGTGAATGCCAGATGCGACGTGGTTCCGGACAAAATCCCCGCGGAAGTCTTCACCGAATTGCGCGGCAGCTTGTTGCCCAGCCTCGGCTTCGAGCCGGTGCAGGGCAATGCGATGGCCTTTATCGGCAAGCCAGGCACCGACGCGGAAGGCGTCCGCGCGACGTTCACCGGCGAGAACGAGGAACAGCGCGAGGCGTTCGGCTATCTGGTCACGTCGATGGCGATCGGCGTCGTGCTGATCTTCGGCATCCTGGTGATTCAGTTCAACAGCTTTCGGCAAGCCGTCGTGGTGATGTTCACGGTGCCGCTGAGCTTTATCGGCGTCGTGCTTTGCATGTGGCTGTACGGCTTCCCGTTCAGCCTCGCGTCGTTCATCGGGCTGGTTAGCTTGACTGGCGTCGTAGTGAACGACGCCATCGTGCTCGTCGATTTCGCCAACAACGCGCGGGCGCGCGGCATGCGCGTGAAAGACGCACTGATGGAAGCCGGCATCATCCGTTCGCGCCCCGTGATTCTCACGCTGGCGACGACCGTCGGCGACATGCTGCCGCTGCTCTTGAACCTCAGCGGCGGCGCAGAATTCTGGCAACCCCTCACCGGCGCCGTGGTCTTCGGCCTCACCGTAGCGTCATTGCTAACGCTGATCGTCGTCCCGGTTTGCTATGGACTCGTCTATCCCAACGAATAGCAAGGGTCACTCCAGTGCTTCACCACGGAGAGCACGGAGGGAGTTTGAAGTTTTCAGTGTTCAGTTTTCAGTGAGGACGTAGTTTCAAGTCACTGAAAACTGAACACTGAAGACTTCAAACTCTCTCCGTCCGAGGTGAATCTCACTGTTTCGGCGGGGTGAGCCGAATCTTTTCGATCAACTTCACGATGTTGCCGTCCGGCGCGATATAGCCGGAGCAGGCGGTGATGGCGTCGATCACGTGGCGGTAGTGCAGGCCGTAGTCGCAGTCGAGTTCAACTTCGGCGCTTTCCTTGAGCGACGCCGGCGCGTCGACGCCGATGCGGGCGATGATTTGTTCGTGCAACGTCTTGAAGCTATCGATCGGCTGGTCGTCGAGCTGGATGCCGGAGAGTTTGCCGTCGGCGCCGGCCTGCAGCCGCACTTTGAACGGCGGCAGCACATCGGTATTCATCGCCGCGCCGCCGGCCAGCGGCATCTTGACGTTGAAGTCCCCTTCCTGGGTGACGATCTTGAACGAGAAGATGAAGAAAATCAGCAATTGAAAGACGACGTCGATCATCGGCGTCATCTGCAGGTCGATCTTGTCCGGCATGGTGCCGGCCGATTTGCGAATTCGCATGGCTTAGCTCTGCTCCTGCCGCGCGCGGAGCGCAAAGATCTCGAAGCGTCGTTCCTGGCATGCCTGGATCAATTTCTGCACCTTGCCGGTCGGCGCGTCGCCGTCGGCGCGAATGATCACCGTGGCGTCGGACGGCTTTTTCCCCAGTCGTTCCATGACCTGCACTTCGGAAACGAGCCTCGACCCGAGATTCGCCAAGGCCAGTTCCTCCCCGGCGTACAGCACCGTCCCTTCGCTGGTCAATTGCAACGTAATCGGCAACTCGAAGGGCACATCCGCCGGCTTGGCCAATTCGCTCGACGGCAGCCGCACCTTCTCGCTCCGATCCGCTTCATCGAAGCTCAGCGCCACCATGAAGAAGCAGATCAACTGAAACGTCATATCGATCATCGGCGTCATATCCAACTCGGGCGGCGCCGCGTCGTAACGTTTGATGCGCATGGGGCGTGAGGAGTAAAGGAGTAAAGGAGTAAAGGAGTAAAGGAGTAAAGGAGTAAAGGAGTAAAGGAGTAAAGGAGTAAAGGAGGAGTATGCCTTTAGCCCCTCAGGGGCGACCGATAGTAGCCAGGGGTGGCAACCCCTGGATTGAATACGTTAAAAATTGCCTGAGCCCCAACGGGGCGACACGTCCGGCTCCTCCTCTTTCACTTTAGTCCTCCGCCTACTTACCAGCCTTGAAGCGGCTCATCAGGCTTTCGCTGACGATGCCGGCTTCCAACACCAGGCGGGCGATGCGATTTTTCAAAAAGTGGTAGAGGCCGATCGCCGGGATCGCCAACCAGAGGCCGACCAGCGTAGTCACGAGCGCCATTTCGATGCCTTCGGCCAGTTGCGATGGCTTGGGCTGCGTGGCGCTGTCGGCGATCACGCCGAACGAGGCGACCATGCCGTCCACCGTGCCCAGGAGACCGAACATCGGGCTAATCGTGCCGATCAGCGCCACATAGCCGGCGCGTTGCTCCAGCTTCATGGTCTCTTCTTCGCCGACTTCCTGCATCGCCTCGATGGCTTCCGGATAACCGGTCTGCAACTTCGCCAGGCCGGCTGAAAGCACGCGTCCCAAAAACGAATCGTCGGTGCGGGCCAGCTCGTAGGCTTCCTGATAGCGCTTCTCATTGAGGTGTGCTTCGAACGCGGCTACGAGCGCCTCCGGCACCACGCGATCGCGCCGCACGGAAAGCAAGTTCATCACGATCAGGGCCACGAAAGTGAACGAGATCGTGAGGAACACGAGCGTGTACGTCCTACCGAGCGCCTTGTACATCCAGGACAGCAAGTTCTGACGCGGCGCACTGGTCGGCGCCGCTGATGCTGCGGCCGGTTGCTGCGCGGCCGCCTGGGGAGCCGGGGCGTCGGCGGCAGGTACATCATCGGCGACTTCTTCGAGTTCGGCGGCTTCATCCGCTGCCGCACGTTTCGCTGCGGCCGCTTCCTTCGCATCCTGCGCAAAGACTGCGTTGGCGCCGATGAACAACACCAGTCCCACCAACGCCGCGGTGCAAGTTATCGACCAAATGCGGCCGACGCCGCGCAGGCCTCCGGCGGCAAAACTGGCCCAACGTCCGTCATGCTCCGCCATGATCTTTCCTCTCGCCCGTGTTCGCAGTGTGGTGTCGCAGCATTCAGTCTAGTCCTGATCGCGCCAAGCGTAAAGCAAACGCGATATGGTAGCGGTCGTAACGATCGCGCGGCTACTTCTTCGCCCAAACGCTGTTCGCATAGCGTTCGGCCAGCATCTCCGCCGCCTGCTGGGCGCGATCCGGCTTGCCGACTTCGTTCCAGAGCTCTCGCAGGTTCGCCAGTGCCTCGGCGTGCGCCTCCGCTTGCGCCGAATACAACACATCGACATGCAGGAACGCCAGCAACGCCGCCTTGGTCGAGCCTGGTTTCTGCCGGTAGCAATTGCCGAGCGTTACGTACGCCTTGGCGTGCAGGTCGGCGGCCTCGGGGTCGGCCTCGGCGATCACGCTCTCAATCAGCTTGATGCCGTCGTCGAACTGCCCCGTGGCGGCCAGGCAAGTGGCCTTGCCGAGCTGCGCCGTCTGCATTTGCGTCTTAACTTCCGCGGAGTCCTCCGTCACCGGCACGCTGAGCACCTTGTCGAACTCCGCCAACGCCTCCGGGTATTTCTTTTGCGAAAGGTGCGCACGGCCAATGGCGATCGCGGCGCGGGCCTTCATGTCCGGCCAAGGAGTCTTGTCGAGCTTGCCGTATTCCACCGCGGCCAGGTCATACGCGCCCACCGCCACGAGCAAATCGCCCAGCGTTTCGGCCGCCTGCAGCAAGTGGTAACTACCGTCGTTCTGTTTGACGAATTCCTTCATCAATTGACCGGCCTCGCGCAGGTCGCCGCCGCCCGCCAAGGCCAATCGTGCTTTCGCCAGCGCGCGATAGAACTCGACGTCCTGCTGCATTTCCTTGCGCTTCAAATCTTCCGGTTTGATCTTGTCCGCGGTTTGAATCACGAACTCATAGTCGCCAGCCTTGAGTTTGGCGCGGATGTTCTTCAACTGACTCGGCTCCGCGTTCCAGCCGATATAGTCGATCTGGTTGACGGGAATCGATTTCTCCGTGGAGCCTTGCTTGACCTTAACCTCCAACGGCGACATCGAAACTACGTCGCCCGGAATCGGCGCGCCATGATGGCGTCCGATGGTATCCGCCCAAGCGGGCATCGCGCCGGCGAGCACGGTCAGGGCGGCCAGGAATGCGCACTTGGTGAATCGAAATGTCTGCATCATCAACTCGTTGTGGTCACGTTACTTGTTCTTGGCCATCGGTTTCTCAGACGGCAACCCCGTCGCCGGCTGTCCGGCGGCTTGCTGAATTGTGCGCAACAGGCTATCAAATTTGCCCGACCATTCCGCGCCGCCCAGGGATGGCGTTTGACGGTATTGAATGCCAATCTCCGCCGCCGCGCGCGCCAGTGATTCGTCAGCGGCCTTGGACTGCCCTTGCTGTTTGAGCTTCATGGCCTGCTTCAATCGGCACCTGGCCAGGTTGTACCGGGCGTCAAAATAGACTTCGGCGTATTTCTCGCTGCCGGCGACACGACGCGACAAATGCGCCCACCCCCAGACGATCGGCACGATTTGTCCCTGCTTGTTCTTGGCCTGGCGATGGCCGCGAATCGCCGCGTCGAAGTATTTCTCATCTTTTTCGCCCCAGGCCTGCAGCGCCATCGCGGCTTCCTGCTGGGCGTCCAGCAATTGATTGTTTTTCTTGAGCACGTTCACCAGCAAGTCAACCGCTTCTTCATACTGCCCCAAACGGCGCAGCACGCTGGCCAGCCGTACCGAAATCGCCATCCGCTGCTGCGGCGTCGCTGGGAATGAGCCGTCGTCGCACTTCTTGACGAGTAAGCGATACGCCTCGGCGGCCTGCTGAAAATACGGCTTCGCCTCCGCGGAACTTTCTCCCGCGCCAGAGTCGAGTCCCGTGGCCAGGCTCGCGAACGTCCCGGCGACCCAGTTCAACGAGTTGAAATCATTCCCCTGTTCGCGGGCAAGAATGCGCTTGAGAAAATTCTCAAACCCCGCCGAGATGGACGCGATCTTATCGATGCGACCGGATTCGCGCAGTTGAGTAATCTGTTGCTCCAATTCGCGCCCCAGCGAGACCAACGCCATCGTCAAACGCTCGTTCGCCGCTTCGTCGCCGCCGGCCGCGACTTCTTTCTCGAGTAGCACGAGCATTTCGTCGGCCTTCGCGAAGTCCTGCCCGGCGATATAGGCCCGTAACCCCAGGCGATACGTTTCCGCCTTCAAGTTGCCTTGCGCCAGCAGCGGATCATTGCTCGCTGCAAGCATGAGCGGCCCAGAGCTTTCCTTGGTCAGTTCTTGGAGCGCGCCAGCGGCGTCACCTTCGTTAAGCTTGATCGATGCCAAGGTAATTGCGCCAGCGACTAGCTCTGTCGAAGCCCTGCCCCCGGCGGCCCGGGCGACGCCCGAGACGAGCAACTCGCGCGCCTGCTTGGCTTGTTGATCCAGATCGGTTTGCGGCGGCCGCTGCCCCGGCTCCAGTCGGTTTGTGGCCAGGTATTGCGCCCAGAGCGCGCGTCCGGTCTTCAATTCAGCGTCGCCGCGGCGCGGGGAGGCCGTCGGAACCTGTTCCAGATATTTGATCGCATCGCCGGCGCGTTTGTCCATCACCGCCAATTCGACCAGCAACATCACCGCCTCGTCCGCTTCCGGTTCGCCGGGCCAACGCTTCGCAGCGTATGTCGCGATACTCTCCAAGCGACTGGCGTCGAATCCGCGGTTCGGTTCGGGCGTGGAATTGTGTTCAGCCAGATACGAGGCCAAAGCCAGTTGAGCGCCTTTGCGCCCCCAACTCGACTGCGGGTATCCATGCGCCAGAAACTCGCCTAGGATCGCGGCGTCGTAGTAATTTCCCTGCCGGTAGTGAACGTACGAGAGGTAGTAGCGGACCGAGTTGACTTGCTCCATCTCCACTTCGGGAGTCTGTAGGCTGAGCGCCAGGCGGAAAAATCGCTGGGCTTCTTTCCCGAACCGCCGCGACTCTTGCTCATACTGCGCGACGTTCTCCGAGTCGCCGGTCTTCGGTGCGAGTTGAATTTGCTGGTAGCGGCCTTCCATCTCGCGCATCGCTTCTTCCGCCAAGCTGAACGCTTCTGCGAACGATTGCGGTTCCTTGGCGTCCGCGGCGCGCTCGCCCCGCATGCGATGGAATAACTCGCGCGCGGCCAGTTGATGCCGGTTCGGGTAGCGGCTGGCCATCTGCGCCAAATCGCGAGCTTCGACCTTGAGGTCATCCTCGCGCAACGCGTCGCCGGCCTGGGCATGCAGCAATTGCTGCTCGATGGCGACCGCGGTGAAATAATGCACCGCCAGCGCCAACGGCGTGCGGGCATCAGCCGATTTCGCGCCGCTGAGCCACAAACGCCCCGCCGCCGCGGCTTCGGCGTATTTCTTCTCCTGGTCCGAGCACCAGGCCGGAATCGCCAACTCCAGCGCCTGCGATTGGACCTCGCGGACGAGCGGTTCCTCCGAGGGCTGAACGAGAATCTCGTTCAACATCCCGAGCGCTTTCTGCGTGTCGCCTAGTTCGATATAAGCGCGGGCTTCGTTCAGCCGGCCGCGCAAGGCCGCGAACAGCGAGCGGTACTTGGTGTAAACCTCGTTCGATTTCTCGGCGGAGGCCTCGAACAACTTCTTGCGCTCCGGATTGTCCGCGGCCAATGATTTCGCCTGATCGAACAACACGGCGCCGAGCATCAACCGCGCGCGAATCAAATCGCTGCGCAGCCCATCCACCGCGGCGTCAGCTTCCGGCAAGGATTTGATCTTCGCCAGCAAGTCCATCTCCGCGGCGGTGATTTCCTGGAGCGCTTCGGTGAACCAGGTTTGCGATTGCTCATAGAGTGCCGGCTTCTTAGCGGCGTTCTCCGGCTGTTCGGCCTGAGCCACGGCGGTATTGGCCCGTTCGGCCAGAATGCTCCCCAATTGCATCCGTAATGACGGGAGCATCGGCGACGTGGGATTGGCCTCGGCGAAGGTCCGGAAGCCGGCCGCCGTTTCGTCGAGCAGCTTCATGCGCCGCGTGGTGTCTCGCTCCGCGCGGGCGCGGTCGAACTGGAGCTGCGCTTTTTCGAACGGAATGCGGGCGCGCTGTTCGGTCGGAATCAGCGGGCTGTCGGCCATCAAGTCCAGATAGGCCGCGGCCTCGTCCAGCATGCCGCGCTGTTTGAGGCCTTCGAGAAACGCCGCATACGGTTCGGTAGCGCCAGCCGTAACACCCCAAGCCAGCGCGAACGCCACGGCCCACGGCGCGCACCAACGCGACCAACACAAAGTTTTCGTCACCGATCTCTCCGAGCGGCGCGACCGAGCGAAACATTTCGACCGACGGGTTCCGGTCCGCCAGCCGTGGAAGGAAACTCGCACATGTCCCTTCCAGGGTATAGCCGCGCCAGGAAATGTTCAAGCAAGTTGTCTGCCGGAAGGTAGTTTGCCGAGCGAGCTTGCCGCTGTTTTCGACCTGATTGGCGAGTGTTTGACACCGCACAATCGCGATTCGCCGCAGAACATGTCCGACTGCCCGAACCGTTACGCACGTGATTTGCGTCTGGTCGTCTTTTGACCTAGGTTTGCCGTGGAGTCCCGCTGGAAGCAGGGGTTCCCCTCCCCAGAGTGCCGGTCGTCGCGCAGCGGAAATTACTCATCTTTTCCCCGCCGCGTCGATGCCCGTCGATCGATCCAAACGGCCGTTCGCGCCGCCACGACTGAGCATCCGGGACGGGGACTTCCATGGCATCGCGCCGCTCTATTTCGCATTGGCTAACTAGCTGGACACTTACTCCCAAGGCGGTTGCGCCCGCCCCGCGCCACAGGCCGCGGAAACGGCGCGCGCTGCGGATCGAGCCGCTCGAGGCGAAGCAGCTTATGAACGCCGATTGGGGTTCAGATAGTTGCTGCTGCTCTCAATGCGGCGGCACGTTGTGCGCCTGCGGACTGCCGCTGATCGACGCCTCGGTGCTGCTTGCCGAGGAATTGAACCAGCCGGTCGGAGCCGAAGAGCCTCAGGCCAGCAATCCCCTGTCGAGCATTCCGCTCCTGCACAGCCGCTCGAGCGCCACGGCGAAGTTCTATCTCGATTTCAACGGACACTTCGAATCGACCTGGGGCAGTTATTCGAATGTTACGACGCCCGTGTTCGATCGGGACGGCGACGCCACGACGTTCAGCAATAGCGAACTAAGCACGATTCAAGAGATCTGGGAACGCGTGTCCGAGGACTTCGCGCCGTTTAACATCGACGTCACGACGCAGGATCCTGGGAATTTCAGCAACGGCGTCGGCCTGCGCGCATCGATCGGCGGTAACGGCAGTTGGTATGGTTCGGCCGGCGGCGTGGCGTATATCAACGCCTTTACGAATAGCGTTGTTAACACGGTCTACGTGTTCTCGGCGAATCTCGGCAATGGTAACGGCAAGTACGTCGCCGAGGCGACGAGCCATGAATACGGGCACGCGCTGGGGCTATTGCATCAAAGCCTGTACGACGCTCAGGGCAACCTCCAATCGACTTATTACCAAGGGGACGCCAATTGGGCGCCGATTATGGGCGTCGGCTACTATTCGGAACGCAGCACGTGGGCCAACGGCACCACCAACACTTCGAGCACTTACCAAGACAACCTCTTGATACTCAGTAACGGAACCAACGGCTACGGCTATGTCGCGGACGATCACGGCAACAGCGCCGGAACCGCTACAGCGTTGTCCGCGTTCAATAACAGCCGCAGCGGTTCAGGCCTGATCAGCCAGATGGCGGACGTCGACTATTTCAGCTTCTCCAGCGGCGCCGGCGCCATCAGCCTGACAGTGAACGTCGCTTCGGTCGGCGCAAATCTCGATGCGCGGATTGAGCTACGCGATTCGTTTAACACGTTGATCGCCTCGGCGGCCCCTTCGAACAGCCTGGGGGCGACGATCAATACCTCGGTCGCACAGGGCGATTATCGCCTCGTCGTTGCCAGCCAAGGAACCTATGGCGACTTGGGCCGCTACACGATCACCGGCACGGTGCAACCGACCGTCGATCTCACGCCGCCCACCGCCACGAACGACAGCGCCGCCACGACCAACGTCAAGCCGGTGCTGATCGACGTCGTCGCCAACGACGTGGATTCCAGCGGGCTGTTGAACCGGACCACGGTCACCATT
>JAWXBP010000248.1 GCA_034440135.1 Planctomycetia bacterium | reverse complement strand
TTGCGTTCGCAAGAGAAGACGATGCGCTTCTCGGTTATCTGCATTCGCGCATTCATTTGGTATGGGCGCATACGCAGGGCACACAACTCCGAGAAAAAGAAAGCGGCGACCGCTACACCCCCACCACCTGTTTCGAAACCTTCCCCTTCCCCGAGCCAACAAAGTCACAGGAGAAAGAAATCGCTGCCGCAGCGGCGGAGTTGGATCGGCTGCGGTGCAACTGGCTCAATCCGCCGGAGTGGACGCGCACCGAGGTGTTGGAGTTCCCCGGATCAGTCGACGGCCCTTGGGCGCGCTACGTCCAGAAGCCGGACGCGCGCGGCATCGGCCAGGTGAAATACCCGCGCGTCGTGCCGAAAGATGAGGACAGCGCCCGGCAACTGGCGCGGCGCACCTTGACGAATCTCTACAACGAACGCCCAACTTGGCTAGCGCTCGCCCACCGCCGCCTGGACGAAGCCGTCTTCGCCGCCTACGGCTGGGACCCCGCACTAAGCGACGAGCAGTTGCTGGAACGCCTACTGGCCCTCAACCTGGAGCGCGCGGCGGAGGGGGCGGACCAGTAGTAGATCGCGCCACCCGTTAAGCCCAGGGAAGGCCCCCAACGACTCGTGCCGATAGAAAAGTCATCGGAGGCCTTCCCTGGGTCCGCCAAAACACGCGACGCAGTCCAAATCACCTCAAATCACAAACCAAACCTCCCCAAAAACAACCTCCTCTACTCCTCTACTCCTTTACTCCTCTTCCCCTCTCCTCCCCTTTTCGTGCCTTTCGTGCCGTTCGTGGTTAACCCCTCTCCCTCCGCGCACTGCGCCTCCGCGTTTCAAAAACCGCCTCCCCTCCCTTTTCCGTGTCCTTCCGCGGACTCCCTCCTCCTTTCGCGCCCATTCGCGTATTTCGCGGTTCCTCTCTCTCCTCCCCACCTCTCCGTGTCCTCCGTGCCCTCCGTGGTTCAAACCAAATTAAACCACAACCCTCCTGCTCGGCGCGGTCAAAACCAAGCCGTTGCCTTCCGCCACTCCCCACCGCAAAATCAAATCAAGCTCGCAACGTTTCAAGTCCTCCTCCCACTGAAAACTGAAAACTGAAAACTGAAAACTGAAAACTGAAAACTCCCCCCATCACCCCTCCCCGTTCCTTCTCCGTTCCAACCACTCCCGCGCGCGCCCCACGCTCCCCGACAAACCTTCATCAGAACTCATACCCCGGCCTTTCGGCTTCTTCTCTCTCCCCCAAGCGCTTAAATACGTCAACCGATGACAAACCCCGCAAGCCCAGCGACCTTTGCGTAAATACAACAGCCGCGCACGTCGCCCGCACAGTTCGCGATGCTCCGCAATATCCCAACGATCCGCCGGCTTCCCCGGGCATTCCCACCACCACCGCACGCCGCCGAAGTGCGGATACGCAGACACGGCCCGAAACACCTGCCGCCGCTGTTGTGGCACGGTCTCCCGACCGTGCCACCGGGCCGACCGAAGGTCTCCCAGTTTTGCAGATCAGCAAGTCCGCCGTGGCACGGTCGGGAGACCATGCCACAGCAGTACACGCTGAGCGATGTGACCACACTAGCCCGACGCGCCAGCGAGGGGGACCGGACGATGTGTTCGAGTACCGCGTCTACTCAAGGCCTACGTCAACTCCCCCTCGCTTGCGCGTCGGGCTAGTAGAGGCGGCCTCTCCAAGCGCCCATTGCGCGGAGAACTCGACGCGAGTCGTAAACGACGCCCCAGGCGCGAGAACCTGCAGGCCAACGTCGTGGCCTTGTTCGTTGAGCCAGAACAAGTCCGGCACGCAGGTATACGGCTCAATGCAAACCGCCTCGCGGTGCGGCGGCGTGCAGACCACGACGGTGCGGTATTCGGGGCCGAAAGTGATGTTGATCCGCCGCCCGTTCGCGGGATCGATCACGGCGCAGGCGTGTTGTTGGCCGTCAGCTTGTAGTCCACCATAGACGTCGTCGTAACCCTGGTCGGTGATGGCTCGGGCAGTGCGCAAGTCGAATGCACCGGAAACATCGAACTGCTTGCCGGTCGGCAGCACGCTGACCAATTCCCAGCGTTTACTGGCGGGCACTTCCAACTGGCAATCGGCCGCCGCGCCGCTGGACCCGAGCGGCACGCGAAAGTACGGATGCAAGCCAAGGCCCCAAGGCAGCGGCCGTGTATCCGGGTTGCGCACCGTCAGAGTGAACGACAGCGTCGAGGCAGTCAGCGCGTATTCGGCCGTCAGTTCGAAATCGGCCGGCCATTCTTCGAGAATCTTGGGTTCGACTTTGCTGGCGTGAAACCGCGCCACGACGCGCGACGCGTTCTGGTCGACGACTTCCCACGGGCGATTCATCACGAAGCCGTGAATGGCGTTCCCGGAGTTCATGCCCGACGCGGTGAGCGTGTACCGCTTCCCGCCGAACTCGTACGCGCTGTCGCGAATGCGTCCCGGAAAAGGAAAGAGAATCGGAATGCCGGAGTGCGACGGTTTCCCCTCGCCGGACGCGAACTCCGGCACGGCCCAAAGCGCGTCGAACGTAGCGCCGTTGACGACTGGCCGCCACGAGAAACAGTTGAGGCCGAACTCGGGGAGGATTTGGGCGCTGGCGCCGGCGTTGGTGAGCGTGAGGATTTCGAGGGGCATCGATGAATATCCGTGAACAATTATTTCTGTGGTTCCGACTCCAACAACCCAACGTCGATGTACTGCCCGCCGCCGGTTTGGCTGCAGTGGACCGCGATGGTGTTCTGGCCGGCGCGGAGTGTTGCCTGGGCTTCCGGGGAGATCGGCACGGCTTCGTAGTCGACTGAGTAGCCGTCGAGTTTCGCGGCCAGGATGCCGTTGAGATAGACTTCGCAGTCTTCGTCATGGTGAACATAGAGGAATACCTGGTTCGTCGGCGCGGCGTCGAGTTCGACTTCGCGGCGCAACCAGATCGATTCTCCGCTCCACGTCGTGCGGACTGCGGCGCCGGGAGTGCCTTCTGTGCCGAACCCGGCGGGGCCTTGTTGCCAGGTTTTGTCGTTGAACTTCTCGGCGAACCAATCCTCGGCCGGCTTCGTGAACGTGTAGCGCCAGATGTGCTCCTCTTGCTGGGAACTCTTAACCAGATCGACGAGGTCCGGCAATTGGCCGAGATTTGCCGCGCGGATGCGGTCGGCGTTGACCTTGAGCACCGCGCGATCGTAGGTATAGAGCCCGTTGGCCTCGGTTTCGACGTCGGTAATCTGCGTGTAGACCACGGCGTTCAAACCTGAGTCGCGGAGCAATTTCCAACTGGCGCGGAGCATCGTTTCGTAGCGCACCGTCAGATCGTCCTGGCTGGCGGCGCCGCGATAGCCCCAAGTCTTGTCGGTCCATGTATGACCGTCCACGCCGAGACCTAGGCCGCCGAATTCGCCGAGCACGGTAGCGCGCTTTTCATCCAACGGCGGCGCGCCGGGACCGGGATAGACGTGAACATCAACCAGGTCGCCGGCCGGGAAATCGTTCCAGCCGCTGGCGCAGTCGACGAGCCGCGAAGGATCGCGCTGCTTGGTTTCGTTGGTGACGCGCACCGTGTCGAATTGTCCCCAGCCTTCGTTGAAAACGACCCAGGTGATAATCGACGGGTGATTGTGCCGCTCGCGGAGCATCTCGGCGAGCTCGAGCTCGTATTGGGCGGCCGATGCCTTTGTGCGCGTGATCTCGCCACCATTGGGGCCGATCGCCTGGTCGCCGCTCGGCATATCTTGCCAGACCAGCAGGCCCAACTTGTCGCACCAGTAGTACCAGCGTTCCGGCTCGACCTTGACGTGCTTGCGCGTCATGTTGAAACCGAGTCGGATTGTCTCGTCGAGATCGAATTTCAGGGCCTCGTCGGTCGGCGCGGTGAACAGCCCGTCCGGCCAGAAGCCTTGATCCAACGGGCCGACCTGAAAGATCTGCTCGCCGTTGAGCGCAATGCGATTCACCCCGGCCGCGTCCTTGATGAGCTCAATCTTGCGCAGTGCGCAGTAACTGGTGGCGGAATCAATGGTCTTGCCATCGCGTTCCAACCGCACGCGCAGGTTGTAGAGATGCGGCGAGTCCGGTGACCAAAGTTTCGGCTGGTCGAAGGTGAGGTCGATCGTCTCGCCCGCGGGGGCGTAGCCGCCAGCCACCTCGGTGTCGCCGTCGTGCGCGGTGACAATCAGAGGCACGCCGTTGGCGTCGCCGGCGATCACCGGCTCAATTTTGACGGACTTTGTGTCGACATTCGGCGTGATTCGCAATGCGGCGATCGAGGTCACCGCGACGGGTTCCAGCCAAACGGTCTGCCAGATGCCCGTGGTCGGCGTGTAGTAGATGCTTTCCGGGTTATTGACTTGCTTGCCGCGCGGTTGCGTGCCCGAACTGGTGGGATCGGTCACGCTGACGACTAGTTCCTGCTCGGCGCCCCCGACGAGGGCGTCGGTGATGTCGAAGGAAAAGTTGTCGAAGCCGCCGCGGTGCGTTTCCAGCGCTTTGCCGTTTACATTGACTGTGGTCTCCCAATCGACGGCGCCGAAGTGCAACAGCACCCGTCCCTGACGCCAATCGCTCGGCACATCGAACGACCGGCGATACCAGAGTCGCTCTTGATCGCTGACGCGGCGCATCACGCCTGACAGGGCCGACTCAATCGGAAACGGGACCAGAATTTCCCCTTCGAACTTCGCGGGGACTTGGGCCGACTTGATGTCCGTAACGGCGTACTCCCAGAGGCCGTTCAGGTTTTTCCAGGCGTCGCGCACAAGCGTGGGGCGCGGATACTCCGGAAGTACCTTAGCTGGCGACACGTCCGCCGCCCAACGGGTCATCAGCGGTCCCTTCGCCGGCTTCCATTCGGCGCCATCGGCCGAGGAAATCGCCAAGCCAATCAGAACCGCCGCAAGCATCGATCGCCGCATTTCACGCCTCGCAATTCAGGGGGCACGCCATCAAGTCCAAGTTGCCTAGAAAGCATACCTGAACCGATCGACGATTTCACCCACCCGGTGTGCTCAGAGTGATAACGCCTGTCGCTGTTTTGCGGCGCGAATTCGCCGTCTTAATTGAGTCAGCTTCGCGGACTTGAGTGAAAATCGGCCAAAATCTGGGCTTGATTCCGACTTCGCCCACTCCAGCTTCGATTGGCATTGCACTTGCATTCAAGATCCAACATCGTCTATCCGCCAGTGAGCGTGAGTCAGCTTTAGTGGGGTGGGACAGCCCGTTACGAGGCGCCGGCCGCACCGGATGTGCGTCAGGCAATTCACGCCGCTGGAAGAAAACTTGTGTCGAGGAGCAACAAGGTCATGAAACGCTTGGTCCGATTCGTCGCCGTTCCCGTGGTGCTGATGGCGGTCCTGGCCGCGGCTTCGCCAAGCTCGGCGCAAAACTGGGGGTTCTATGTCAACGGCCCGCAGGCCAGCTTCGGCGCCAGCAGCTATGGCGGTGGCTATGGAGGTTACGGGTACGGCGCTCCGGGCTACGGCGCGTATCGCGGCCGCGGGTTCGTGGGGCTGAACTACCGGCCCAGCGTGCAGGTTTACGCCACGCCTTACGGCGCACCGCCGTCGTACTGCCTGCCGCCGCCGGTGTATCACCACCATCATCACGGTCACGGCCATGGCGGGCATGGCGGACATGGCCACGGCCGCTGGTAGATCGTGCCGGATGTTCGATTGATCCAGAAACTCAAACACCCGTGCCGCGGAACACATCCCGGCGCGGGTGTTCGCTTTTACCGGCCGGGTGGAAAAAAAACGGCCCGGCGGGCCACAGCTTTCGCTGGACCGCACCGGACCGTGCCCTCCTGGGAATCTCCTTCAGACGCGCCGCGTCAAAGTTGAGTTGACGACAGGGTGCCGAACGAAGCGGCGCTCCAAGGGTTCCCCCGAACCTGCTGGGCAAAACGGCTGTACCGGAAGGCGTTCCGGAACGTGCGATGACCGAATCGAAGCGTCACGGTGAATTCGGCCAAGCCGACCTACCAAGAATCTTTGGTGTTCAGGCCGGCAAAGTGAAAAAAGGCCCCCCTTTTTTCTGTGAGCCCGTCGTGATGACGACTCACAACCGGTGACAGTAAACGGTATCGGTAGAAACGGTCGTAAGACTTGCGGGAAGTTGGCGGGCGACTTTGCGACGCCCTCGTTCGGGCTCTGACTCGCGAATTCTTGGGCATATGGCGAACGGGTGTCGCGCTCAATTACAATGAGGATCCCGCCTTCCATTGGCCGCCGTCCTGTTCTCGCCGTGTGATCCGCCTTGTTCGCCCGTTGGCTCACCGCTGTTGGCATCGTCTGCTTCGCCGCGCCTGCGCGTGGCGAGGGTGAATTGCCCGATTCCGTGCGCCAAGTGTTCGAGCGCCGCTGCGTAAGCTGCCATCAGTCGCCGGACGCGAAGGGGGGATTGGACTTAACCTCCGCCAGCGGCCTGCGGACCGGAGGCGATAGCGGCCCGGCCGTCGTGCCGGGAGAAGTCGACGGCAGCGTTTTGATCGGCTACGTCACTGGAGACAAGCCGCTGATGCCCAAGCAGGGGGAACCGCTGTTGCCGGATGAGGTGGAGGCGCTCCGCGGCTGGATTCGCAACGGCGCACTCTGGCCGGACGATGTGCGGCTGACAGACCAGCGATTTGCCGGTTCGAAATGGTGGTCGACGTCGCCGCCCGTCCGCCCGCCCGTGCCAGCGGCCGATCCGGCGTGGGTGCGCACGCCGATCGATGCATTTGTCTGGGCCAAGCAGCGCGAGCTTGGCTTGCGTCCCTCGGCGGAAGCGGATCGCCGGGCCTTGATTCGCCGGCTGAGCTATGACTTGCTCGGCCTGCCGCCGTCGCCGGAGGAGGTCACGGCGTTCGTCGCCGATCCGGCACCCGACGCGTACGAGCGGCTGGTCGATCGGATGTTGGAGTCGCCGCACTACGGCGAGCGCTGGGCCAGGCATTGGCTGGACGTGGTTCACTACGGCGATACGCACGGCTACGACAAGGACAAGACGCGGCCCAATGCCTGGCCGTATCGTGACTATGTCATCCGGGCGTTCAACGAAGACAAACCTTACGCGCAGTTTGTGCGCGAGCAGTTGGCCGGCGACGTGATGTATCCGAATACGCGCGACGGCGTCGTCGCCACGGGGTTCATCGCCGCCGGACCGTTTGATTTCGTGGGGCAGATCGAGGTTGGCGAAGACATCATCGACAAGAAGATCACGCGAAATCTCGATCGCGACGACATGGTCGCCACGGCGATGAACACGTTCGTCAGCACGACGGTCCAGTGCGCGCGTTGCCACAATCACAAGTTCGATCCCATCCCGCAGGCAGACTATTACGCGCTGCAGGCAGTGTTCGCCGGCGTGGACCGCGCGGATCGGCCATATCCGTTGGAGTCGAAGGCCGACGGAGCAAGCGGAATCGTTTTCGCCGCGGCGACGGACTTCGAACCACAGGGAAATTTCCATCCGACGCAAGGGAAGCCGCGTGCGATTCACGTGCTGGCCCGCGGCAGCGAAGCGTCGCCGCTCGAAATAGCGCCCCCGGGCGCGTTGAGTTGCGTGACCGAACTGACTGCGCAATTTGACGTATCGAGCGCTGAGAACGAGGGCCCGCGCCGCGTGGCGTTGGCCGAGTGGATTGCCGATCCGCGCAATCCGCTCACGTGGCGGTCGATCGTGAATCGCGTTTGGCTCTATCACTTCGGCCGCGGCCTGGTCGATACGCCCAACGATTTCGGCCGCATGGGCGCGCAGCCGACGCACCCGGAGTTGCTCGACTGGCTGGCCGTGGAGTTTCGCGACGGTGGGCAATCGCTCAAGGCGCTCCACCGTTTGATCGTCACCAGCGCCGTTTATCGGCAGGCGTCCGCGCATGATGAAGCTTGCGCGGCGATCGACGCGGGCAATCAATACCTCTGGCGGATGAATCGTCGTCGCTTGGAAGCGGAAGCGGTTTACGATGCGGCCCTCGTCGTAGCCGGCAAGCTCGATCCGACGATGTACGGCCCCGGCTTTCAGGCCTTCGCCTTTCGCGACGATCACTCCCCGGAATACAAATACCAGGAACACGACCCGGACGATCCCAAGTCGCACCGCCGTTCGATCTATCGGTTCATCGTGCGTAGCGTGCCGGACCCGTTCATGGAAACGCTGGATTGCGCCGATCCGTCGTTGATCGTCGAGAAGCGGAATGAGACGCTCACGCCGTTGCAAGTACTGGCGCAACTCAACAACAAGTTCATGGTCCGCATGGCGGAGCATTTCGCTCAGCGCGCATCGCAACGTTCACCGGATTTGAACGAACAGCTGCGCTACGCATTTCAACTTGCGATCGGCCGTGAGCCGGATGCAACCGAATTGTCGGAATTGACCAAATATGCCGAGCGCCACGGCCTCGCCAACGCGTGCCGGGCGATTTTGAATCTCAACGAGTTTATGTTCGTGGATTGAAGGAACGTAAGATGTCAAATCGTCACACTAGCCCGTAGCGCAAGCGAGGGAGAGTAGACGTCGGGCGCCGCCAGAGATCAAACTCCCGGTTGCTCGTGTCGTAAGTAACTGAGAGCTTCATCTCCAACGGTATGCATCGTCAATTCTCCCTCGCTTGCGCTACGGGCTAGTATGACTCACTTCAATCGCCGCGAGTTTCTTTGGCATTCCGGGGGCGGGCTGGGCGGCGTTGCGCTCGCGTGGATGCTCGGCCAAGAAAAACTGCTCGCGGAGGAGCGTCCTGGCGTGCTGGGCGGCGTGCTGCATCATCCGCCGAAGGCCAAGCGCGTCGTGCAACTCTACATGGCCGGCGCGGCGAGCCAGTGCGATACCTTCGACTATAAGCCGGAGTTGATCGCCCGGAACGGCCAGCCTTGGGATCCCGGCGAGGAAGTGAAGCTGTTTCAATCGACGCCCGGGAACACGATGGCGTCGCCGTTTGCGTGGAAGCAATACGGCGAGTGCGGCAAGTGGTTGACGGAGATCGTCTCGCCGCTGGGCGACGTGGTCGACGAGATGGCGTTCATCCACTCGATGAAATCCAAATCGGCCGTGCATGGTCCGGCGACGTTCATGCAGGCCTCTGGTTTTATCCTGACGGGCTTTCCGAGCGTCGGCGCATGGGTCAGCTACGCGCTTGGCAGCCTGAACGACAATCTGCCGACCTACGTGACGCTGCCCGACCCGCGCGGCTTTGCGCCCAATGGGCCGAAGAACTGGTCGGCTGGATTTCTGCCGGCGGAACATCAGGCGATGATGATCCGCCCTTTGGCGAAGGAACCGATCGCCGATCTGATGCCGCCGTCGGGCAGTTACATCACCGCTGCGAGCGACAACGATGGCCGCGCTTTGCTCGAACGGCTCAATCGTCGGCATGAAGCCGCGCGCCCGGGTGATTCGCGACTCGATGCGCGGATTCAAGCCTACGAGATGGCGGCGCGCATGCAACTCAGTGCGCCGGACGTCTTGCACCTCAATGAGGAGCCGCAATACATCCTCGACATGTATGGAATCGACGATCGGCCGGTGCAGATCTCCGAACAGATGAGCCGCGCCGAAGAGGCCTCGTACTTCGGGCGCAATTGTCTGATCGCTCGACGGCTGCTGGAACGCGGCGTGCGGTTCGTTCAGGTCTGGTCGGGCGCCGACAACGCCTTCCCGCGCCGCAATTGGGATTCTCACGAGGATGTTCGCCGCGATCATGAACCGCTGGGCTGGGGCTTCGCCGTGGGGGCCGCGGCGTTAATCAAGGACTTGCGACAACGCGGCATGTTGGAGGACACGATCGTCCTCTGGACCACCGAGTTCGGCCGCATGCCGTGCAGCCAGGGCTCCCTAGGACGCGACCACAATCCATTCGTGTTCACCAATTGGCTCGCCGGCGGCGGCATCCAGGGCGGCGCTACTTACGGCGAAAGTGACGAGTGGTCCTACATGCCGGCGGATCGCGACCGGCCGACGTATTGCTACGACGTCCACGCTACGCTGCTCCACTTGCTGGGCATCGACCATGAGCGACTCACCGTCCGTCACAATGGCATCGATCGCCGCCTGACCGACGTGCATGGGCACGTGATTCAGGATATCCTGGCGTAGTCGTGATATGCGGGCCGAGATCAGCTCCGACCGAACCAGCTCTTGCGCGCCGGGCCGAAGGCTTTGATCGCTTCTGCTTCCGTCGCGTGGATCGCTAGGATCTTGTCGAGCCGCGTCAGTTTGAACACTTCCATGATCGCGGGCGCGATATCGCTCAACTTCAGTTCGACCTTGTCGGCCTTGCATTGCTTGGACAATCGCATGACCTGGCCGATCATCGAGGACGACATAAAGCCCACGCCGCTGAACTTCACGAGTAACTTGCGCTCGGCCGCGGCCTCGGTGGTCAGCTTCTTGAATTCCTCGCCAATCTGGCGGATCATGCTCTCGTCCAGAATTTTGGACTCGACAAAAGAAACAACCACCACGTCCCCGTTTTCGGTGATGTTGAGCTGAGGCATGCGGGACTCTCGCTTCCAGAATCGAATCGGCTGAGGAATGGGGCGTGCCCGACAGTGTAGTTCAAGCGACCGACGCGCACCAGTCGCCGCGATCCGTCAGGCCTTGTGAAACATCAGCGCGCCCTCAATCATCTCGGACTCAAATCGATCTGAGATGCCATAGAGATTCTCCGCCGCGCCCAACAGCAGCCAGCCGCCGTCGGCCAGCGAGGCGTGAAACTGTTCGCAAAGCGCCCGCCGGGTTTCCACGCTGTAGTAAATCATGAGATTGCGGCAGCAGATCAAGTCGAACGCGCCGAAGCGTGGCAGCGGCGCGGCGAGATTCAAGCGGCGAAACTCGATCATCCGTCGCAGGGATTCATCCGCGCGCCAATGCTTTCCGGATTCGTGAAAGAAGCGATTTTTGCGCGCCGCCGAGACTCCGCGATCGATTTCCCGGGGCTCATACGCTGCCGTCATGCCCACTTGGATGGCCGGGTCAGAGATGTCAGTGGCCAGGATCGAACAGCGCTCCGCCATCGCGCCGGGCGCCGGTTGGGCCTCGGCGACTTCTTGCGCCAGCATCGCTAACGAGTACGCCTCTTGCCCGGTGGATGTCGCCGCGCTCCAGATGCGCGCGCGACGGCCTTGCGCGAGCAACTCCGGCAGCACGCGCCGTCGCAGTGCTTCCCAAACCTGAGGATCGCGGAAAAATGACGTCTCGTGCGTGACGATGGCTTCGACCACTTCGTCGGCAAGCCCGGTGTCCCGCGCCAGCTCCAGCCGTTCCGCGAGTTGCTCGAAAGTGTTCCAAGCGCGGCGCTTCAAGAGGGGCTCAAGCCGATCGCGAACGAGGTATTCCTTATCCGCGCCGATCGCGAGGCCGCAAAGATTTTGAATGCGAACCCGCAGGCGGTCGAAGGTTTCCGGAGCGAGTCGCATGGTCAACTCGCTCCCCCGGGTGCGGAAAGTGCGCGCACTGCGGCGGCGATCGACGTGAGCGACAACACTTCATCGACGACGCCTGCCGTCACGGCGCTGCCCGGCATCCCCCAAACAACGCTGGTCGCCTCGTCCTGCGCGATCACATATCCGCCTGCTCGCTTGAACGGACCGAGTCCCGCGGCGCCATCGTTGCCCATGCCCGTGAGGACGATGGCCACGGCGTTGCCCCCCAGGACCGCGGCCGCCGAGCGAAACAACACGCTCGCCGACGGGCGACAGCCGCTTTCCGGCGGCTGCTCGTTAGTTCCGGCGCGCAGCAGTCCCAGGGAATCGCGGCGCAACACCAGGTGTTTTCCGCCAGGCGCGATGTAGGTCGTCCTGGATTCGATCGCCATGCCATCGATCGCTTCGACGACCGGAATGCGGCACTGTCGGCTCAGGCTCTCGGCGAGCGACTTGGTGAATTCGGCCGGCATATGCTGCGCGACAATGATCGGCGCGTCGGGTCCAGCGGCAATTTCTGGCAGCAGCGCAGCCAAGGCTTTCGGCCCACCCGTCGAGCAGCCGATCAGCACCGCCTGAATGTTCCGCTTGCGCCGCTGCTCGCCCGTGGCACTTGGCAATTGCGCTACCGGCATACCAAAGGAAAGTCGTTTGCTGTCCTGCTGATGGCGACGCGCCATGAACAAGCGCACGCGAGGCACGACCTCGCGTTTGAGTTGGGCGATGCTATCTTCCGGGGACGTGCCGCTCGGTTTGGTCACGAAATCGAACGCCCCGGCCTGCAGCGCGCGGACGGTGATCTCCGCGCCGCGGCGCGTGAAGGCGCTCAGCATCAATACGCCCACTTCCGCCGACGCCGGTCGCCCGCGATTGAATTGCTGAATTGCCTGAAGGATTTGCAGTCCGTCCATGCCCGGCATGTCGACGTCGAGCGTCACCAGGTCTGGCGGCGTCGCGCGAATGAATTCCAGCGCCCTTTCGCCGTTAAAAACTGAACCGGCAACCGCCACGCCTTCTTCGCCGGTGAGCGCGGCTTCCAGCCCGGCGCGAAAAGTCCGCGAATCGTCAACGATCAGGACTCGCGCGCGTTCGGGCATGTCAAATCGACCGGCCGGGAAGGGTCGCCACGTCGTTCATTCTATCGCTTGTCCGACGTCAAACGAAAGCGGGCTACCAGGCGTTCCAGGTTCGCGGCGATGCCTTGCAATCCGCCCGCGGCTTGATTCACTTGCTGGGCGCTCGCCGTGTTGTCGCGCGTGGCCTGGCTGACGCCGCGAATATTGCTGGCGATATCGCGTACCGCCCGAGCGGCCTCGCTGGCATTGTAGGAGACGTCGCTGGCCGCCTTGGCGGCTTCGCTCGCGTTGCGCGACATGTCATTCGCGCCCTTGGCGACTTCCGTGATCGATTGCGCGATGTGCCCAACGCCCTTGCCGGCCGCGTCGAGCTTTACCGCGCTGGCGTTCGCCAACTGCGTTTGCTCGTCGGTAGCCTGGGAAATGCGCGTGTTCGCGGTGTTGACTTCCTGAATTGTCGCGGCCACTTCTTGAATGACTGCCACGGCGCCGCGGGTATTGGTCTGAATTCCCTCGATCATTCGTGCGATGTCTTCCGCCGCTTTACCGCTCTGATTGGCGAGCTCCTTGATCTCATTGGCGACGACGGCAAAGCCTTTGCCGGCCTCTCCGGCCGAGGCGGCCTCGATCGTGGCGTTGAGGGCCAACAGGTTGGTTTGCATGGCGATCAACTTGATCATCTCGGTGACCTTATTGATTTCACCGGCGGCGCGGTCGAGCGTGTGCATCGTGCTCGTCGCGCTGGCGGCGAGATTCACCGCCTTGGCCGTCGTCAGCGCGCCTTGCCGGGCGTCGCCAGCCACGGTTTCGAACGATTGCACCGCGTCTTGAATGCCTTCCACGACCGCGTTGACGTTGCTCGACGTGTGCGTGGCGGAACTGGAAATCGCGCCGACATTGACGCTGATCTCTTCGCTGGCCGAGGAGATCGAAGCCACGTTCATGCTCATTTCTTCCGCCGCGGCGGCCATCGTATTGATGTTGGCCGTCATCTGTTCGGTCCCGCCGGCCACGTAACCGGCCTGCGTCGACATCTCCTCGCTCTGCGAAAGCAGTTGATGCGAGACCGCGCTCAACTCGCTGGCGGAGCCGCCGATCTTCACCGCCACGTCATGAATTTCCGCCACAATGGCGGCGAAGTTCTCTGCGGCCTGGTCGATCGCGCAGGACAGTTGGCCGATCTCGTCGCGTTGCGTCATTCGAAGTCGCCGCGTCAAATCTCCTTGCGCGAGTGCATGCGCGACCTCGACGCCTTGAGCCACCGGTCCCGTCACGGAGCGGGCGATCAGACGGCCAAGAATCAATGCGACCGCGATGCCGAGAGTCGCGGTACCGGCCGTGATCGCGACGGCGCGATAGAACGCAGACTGCGCAGTGTCCCGTTTGGCTTGCGCCGCGCGGCCGAGATTGTCCAAAAGTGCTGCCAGCGCCGCGTCGCATTTGTTGACCTGCGTAACCGAGGTCGTCGAAGTCAACTTCACCGCTTTCGCATTCGTATTCTGGCGTGACAGGCTCTGAATCTCCGCCACGTCGCGGCGCAACCCACGCGCTTCCATCGCCGCTTGGCCAAGCTCCAGCCGGTCGCGATCCTCGGCGAACGCCTGCAGCGTTTCGAGCGAAGCGTCAATGCTGCCCAGCGTCGCCGCAATCTCGCCGTCCAATTCATTCATCACGGCTTCGTCGTCGGCATTGATGTGGGCATACAGCCGATTGACAAGCTGGGCGAACGCTAACCGCAACTCCGCCGCACGCTCGCGCCGATCGGACGATCCCGACGCAGTCGACGATGTCCCGTCGACGCTGGGCTGTGCCATTGCCCGCAGTGCGACGCCCGCCATGATTCGGTCCAGCGATTCAATGCGCGTGGCGACATCTTCGGCAAGCAGTCGCGACGCCCTGGAGTTCGTGTTCAGAACCGCGAGTCGCAAGACCTCCGCTTGATTGGTACGGAGGTTTTGCCATTCGCGGCGGAACACGGCGAAATCTTCGCCGGCGCCGGCAATCTCGCCGATCAACGAGTCCAGTTCCGGGGAGAGCGTCTCGACTTGGTCGGCACTCTTGTCGACATCCATCGCGAACTTCGCCGCGGCAATCTCATCCGACGCGAGCACCGCATTTTTTTCTCTGCGAACGGCCGCGAGCAGCCCGACGCGGATCTGCGATGCCAGTTCAATGGCCCGTCCATTGCGGTCCACCAATTGCCGCATCTGGATGTTGTTGCGACGCAGTTCCCAGGCGCCGACGATGGCCACGGCCAGTACCGTCGCGGTGAGTACGCTGACGAGAATCGCGATCTTGGACTTTAAGCTGATGTTGCGCATGGTGGTTCAAGTCAAGGGAGGTGAATTCGCTGAGCGAAGCAGTTGTCTCGAAGCGGTTATATCTTCACTGGGCCGGAAAACACTGCCGGCAGCAATTGTCGAGGGTCGATCAATGTCAAAAGTCCGTCTTCCATGCGTGCGCTCCCGACGGTGACTCCATCGCGCGCGATGTTCAGGCGATCGGCGTCGGGCGCGTCAATTTGATCGCCCGAGACATACAGCATGTCGGCCAAGACGTCGACTAACAGGGCGAATGATTCGCCGGCGGTCGCGCGAAACACGACGAGCTGCGTGCTTTCCTGCTTGCTTCGCCTTTCGCCAAGCAGTAACACTCGGGCGTCCAGTACCAGGAACAATTGCCCACGCAAATTGACATAGCCCGCCGCTCCTGCGGGCGCGCCAGGCACAGGGGTCAGGTCCGTAACCGCGTGAACCTCGCGCACATACTGTGCATCAACGCCGAACCATTGCTGGTTTACCCAATAGGTGCAATACAGCGCGGCGGCCGCTTCAGTGGGAATCGACGGACTCATCGCTGCACCCCCTGAACGCGGTTTTTCGCCAGCAGCGAGGCGACGGTCGCCAACAACGTCGCGCGATCGAGCTTGACTTGAAAGGCGTCGAAACCGCTCGCCAAGGCGCTCGCTTCGGCCTGTTCGGCGGAAAGTGTAGACAAGGCCAGCATTGCGAGTTGCTGTTGTTGGGAACTTCCTCCGCGCACCTCTTTGGCCAGCGTCCAACCATCCACCACGGGCATTTCCAGGTCAGAGACGATGAGGTCGAACGACTCACTGGCGAGCCGCTCCAAAGCCGCTGCGCCGTGCTCCGCCTTCGCCACTTCGTAGCCAGCGGATTCCAGGTAGCCGCCGACCACTTCGCGAAAGAACTGCGTATCGTCGACCAACAGGATTCTCTTCTTCGCCGCGGGTCGTGCCGACATCGTCTCCATTTGTTCGTTGCCAAGCAGGCGGTAAAGATCGACCACGGGCGTCGTGCGCCCGCGCAGTTGCGCGATGCCCAGCGCATGGGGTTGGTCCGGCAAGGGACTGAGCCGTCGCAGGTCGACGAGTTCCGTGCCCAGCACTTCGTCCACTACGACGGCTTCCGCGCGAACTACGTCGCGCGGCAAAAGGGCAAAGGCGAATTCCGCGCCGTCTTGGGAAACGTCGCGGCCGTCGATTGAAATCAGCCGCGTTGGCCTGCCGTCGATGGCGAGAAAGCAACCGGACGACAGTCGCTCGAAGCCCGCGCGTCGCAACATGGCCAGACGGCGAACTTGAAAGACTGGGACGCCGTAGCTGTCACCGCTCGCGGTCCGCAACAACAGCACGGCCTGCGTTTCCTGCTTTTCCGCAGAGTGGTCGTGTCGCGATGCGGCGGAATCGCTCCCGAAACGAAGCTGCGCCGTTGTGGCGACGCCGGCGGGGTCTAAGATCAGCGCGACATGGCCGTCGCCGAGAATCGTCGCGCCCGAAAACACTTTGAGGCCGCGCAAGCGAGAATGCATTGGCTTGACGACAATTTCCTCGCTGGACAGCACGCTGTCGATCACCAAGGCAAATCGCCGTGCGCCCGATTTGACCACCGCGAACAACGACGGCGAGTCCGGCGAAGTCGTATCGACTTGATCGTCAGCGCGATCGCCTTGCAGCTTTCGCAGCAGTTGCGCGAGATTCACCAACGGCAGCAATCGATCGCGGAGGCGCGCGAAGTCCTGTTCCGGCCCTCGTTCGATACGGGCGCGCGACTGACCCGGGCCGACGTACACCAATTCCTCCAGGTCCTTTTGCGGAATGGCGTACCGGCGCCCGGCGGCCGTCACGAGCAAGCTGGGAATGATGGCCAGCGTGAGCGGCAGTCGCAATGTGAACGTCGTGCCCTGGCCGAGGGCTGATTCAATCTCAATCGTCCCGCCGAGCTGCGCCAGGTTCGACTTCACGACGTCCATCCCGACGCCGCGCCCGGAGACCTCGCTGACAGTTTCCGCGGTAGAGAGTCCCGGCAGCAACACCAGCGCCAGCACGTCGGAACCGGAAAGTTGTGCGAGCGATTGTTCCGTCCTGTGCCCCTGCTTGATGGCCTGCTTGCGAACCGCGGCGCTATCAATGCCCGCGCCGTCGTCCGAAACGGCGATGCGAATTTCATCGCCCAGGCGATGCGCGGAGAGCGTTACGCGGCCGACCGCCGCTTTTCCGTGTTTCATGCGTTCGCCAGGCGATTCGACGCCATGATCGCAAGCGTTGCGCACCAGGTGGGTCAGCGGATCGGAGATCGCGTCGAGGATCGTTTTGTCGAGTTCGACTTCGGCGCCTTCGATCCGCAGTTCCAACTGCTTGCCAAGTTGACGCGCCAAATCGCGCACCAAACGCGGGAACTTATTGAACAGCACGCCGACTGGCTGCATGCGCGTCTGGAGGATTGTGTCCTGAAACGCCCGGGTCACGGAATCGAGCCGCTGCATGACGGCTGCCGGCAGCTGCTGGTTCGATTCAGCGACCTGCCGCGACTGATTGCGTACCAGCACGAGTTCGCCGGCAAGATTCATCAACTGATCGGCCAGCCCAACCGGCACGCGCATCGTACCACCGCGATCGAGCGCGGGCTTAGCTGCGACTTCCGAATCTGCAGAATTAGGAATGCCGGTGGCTTGTGCGGTTTCCGTTGGCGCTTGCTCCGCCGTTGCCGACGGCAAATCAAGTCGCCGCAAGCAGTCTTCCTTGTCGAGGGACGTGCTGAGGCGAACTTCCCAAATGACCGGATCCTGCGGAGACCATTCGGCAAGCGTTCTTGCCGCAGGTGCGATTCTTCCTGCGGCGATCTCGCCTAACTGAGCGAGTCGTTCCCACAACACCAGCGGCGATACGCCGGCTGCGCCACAACGTAGAAGATCGAGCTCCAATTCGACGATTTGAGATTTCGCGGCAACCGGATCGCGTGTTGCGGATTCCACCGCATCGCTGGACAAAATCGGCTCGCGAGTGGTTTGAATCTCGTCCAGCCGTGCGAGCAGCGCGGCGATATCCGCCTCGTTGCTGTGATCGGCGTCATCCAGGAGCGCTCCGATGCGGTCGGTGGCCGCTAGCAATACGTCGACTGCCTGGCCGTCGCGGACGATCTCTCCGCTTTGCATTCTTTCCAACAGCGATTCCATCCGATGCGCAATGGTTTCGATGATGCTGAACCCGAAGAAGCCCGCGCCCCCTTTCACGGAATGCACGGCCCGCAACAGTCCTTCGACCGTCACGCGTGCGGCGTCGCCCGTGGCCCGTTCGCAGCGCAGCAAATGGTCGCACACGTCGGCCAAGTGTTCTTTGGCCTCCGCGATGAACTCCGCCGATTGCGGCGCGCGCCCTGCCATGCGTTAGGCCCCTCCCGGCGCAGAATGGGGCGCGAGGCTCAATCCCGCGGCGCGGAGCAATTGTGCAAGTTCGCGGCGCGCTCCAAAAGTCGTGAACTTGGTTGACTCGCGCGCTTGAGTTGATCCGGATGCGAGGGCCAGAAAACCAATGGCGGCCGCGTCGATGGTCTCTACGTCGCTGAGATCAAATTGCGCCGGAGTTCCACCTGCAGCGAGCGCCGCGACAATGCGATCGCGTTGTGACGCGGCCCAGGATCCCGTCAATTGCGCAGGCGCCCGTAACGTCAATTGCTGTATTTGATTGTCCTGCGCGCCCGCGGCATTCTCACGCATCGCCGTGGCGATGCGTGAAACGGCTTGCAGAATCTGCGGATCGCCTTCCGCCAGCGACACTTGCCCCGCGTCGTCGACGTCCGCGGCGCGACCCAGCAAGTCAACTCCGGCCAGCAGTACGTCGACCAAACCGCTGCTCATGGCAACGCGGTTCTCGCGCACCGCGACGAAACAATCCTCGATCGCGTGCGCTACCTGTACCGCGGCCGGCAGGCCGACGATCTTCGCCGCCCCTTTGATGGAATGGGCCGCGCGCATCATGGGTTCGAACAACTCGCTCCGCCGCGGCTGCTTTTCGAGCGCCAATAAGCCTTCGCTGAGCGCCGCCATATGCGTCTCGACTTCGGAGCGAAACATCTCCAACATCGCGGCGTCGAGATTCATGGCCATGGTCGACTTTCGCGGCAAACAGCCACCACGGCTGGTCGCCGGCGTACAAAACTCGGGGATCGCCGAGATCGGGCGGAAAAGGAGAAGCAACCTCCCATTGTAGTTACCGCGGGCCGCCTCACCACTGTTCAGGACGGACGTTTCCGGCTTGCGACGCCGGTCCTGGGCCAAAACCGATCGCTCGCGGTCCGATTGTAACGGTCTGATGTCGGCGGGCGGCCGCTGCGCCGCCCTGGCGCTATCTCAGCCGGGCGCCGCCAAGCATAATGCAGGCGCCCGTCCACTCTCATCGCTTGCACACTATGGCCGCACCATTGAATACCTCGAAGGCGTCCGATTCGCCCGTCGCCAGCATTCCGGTCACCGTGCTTTTGGTCGACGACCAGCCGCTCGTCGCGGAGTCGATCCGACGCATGCTGGCCGACGAGCGCGACATCGTGTTTCACTATTGCTCCGACCCGACCGAGGCCTTGCGCCGCGCGAACGAAACCGGGCCGACGGTCATCCTGCAAGACCTCGTCATGCCCGAGGTCGACGGGCTGACACTCGTAAAGTTCTTTCGCGCAAATCCGCGCACCCGTGACGTGCCTTTGATCGTACTCTCGACGAAGGAAGACCCTGCCGTGAAGGCCGAGGCGTTTGCCCTCGGTGCGAACGACTACGTCGTGAAGTTGCCCGACAAGCTGGAACTGATCGCGCGGATTCGCTACCACTCCCGTGGATATATCGCCCTGCGCGAGCGAAATGAAGCGTATCACCGCTTGGACGAAAGCCGCCGGCAACTCGCCGACGAGATCGAGCAGGCGGCCAACTACGTTCGCTCACTCTTGCCGCAACCGCTCACGGAGGGGCCAGTCCGCACCGACTGGCGGTTCGTACCGTCGTTGTCGCTGGGCGGAGATTCCTTCGGATATCATTGGCTCGACGACGACCAGTTCTGCCTCTACTTGCTCGACGTCAGCGGGCATGGCGTCGGGGCGTCGCTGATGTCGGTCTCGGCGATGAACGTGATCGGCTCACAAAGTTTGCCGAATGTCGATTTCCGCGATCCCGCGCAAGTGCTCGACGGATTGTGCCTGGCCTTCGATATGGACAAGCACGACGGCAAGTATTTTACGATCTGGTATGGCGTCTATCGGCCCAGCACGCGGACGTTGATTCACGCCGGCGCAGGCCACCCGCCAGCGGCGCTATTCATGGGCTCCGCGGCGCCGATTCTGTTGGAATCGACCGGGCCATCGGTGGGCTTCGGCATGGACATGGGTTTCGAGAACGTATCTACGCAGCTCAGCGAACCAGCGTCCTTGCTCATCTTCAGTGACGGCGCCTTCGAAATTCAATGTCTCGACGGCAGCACCTGGACGCTGCCGGAAATGATCGAATTTGTCGCTGAACATCGTGCGACGTCGAACTCACTCGACGAACTCTTGGCGCATATCGGCGCGTTGCACGGACCCGGCGTGCTGGACGACGATTGCTCCATCGTGCAGTGCGACTTCTGATAGTTTGCGCAGTTTGACGGCCGTGTCATTGCGCCCAGATGCCGTGTCACTTACACGCGCATGGTATAAGTATTTTCGATAGAAGCGGTCCGTGCTGAAATCGTGTTCGCGCTGTGCGCATTTGCCGTGCATCGGCAATGGCAATTCAGTCGAATTGATTTAGTTTCGGGTTAGCGCAATGGACGCGGACGTCTGGCGCGCTGCCCAGCGACGAACATTTCGTGAATTCGCTTTATCAAAAATAGAGCGCGCACCCCGGAAAACACGCTGTTTTTTGGCATTATTTGTCAAAGTGCGCGGTTCACGTCAACCTTGCGGCACGGAAGTTGCGAACGGCTGCATCGGCGAACATGAGTTGTTCGCTTCGTTGTCGAGCTTTGTCCGTGGTCGCGCGTTGGGCGCGATGAACGAACATTGCAGGACGTGGCGGCGCTCATGGCATCGAGTGATTTGCGCGCTTTCTCGAACAAGCGAGGAAATCGGCAGTTCCTACAATTTGACGTCGCCTCGACCTGCTCGGCAGGCCGTCGCGGCAGTCGACATCAAGCGTAGAAGGGGGCAGCTCTATGCAGTCGAACACGGAGAAATCCGGTCGCTGGAAGCACGGACGTTGGTGGAGAAGAAGTCTTTTGTTGGTCACGGCGTGCGTCGCGCTGTTGTGGTTGGTCGGCAGTTGGGTGGCCTACCGTTACGACCATGTCGTCACCCGAGACGCGATCGTCCGGGGAGTCGTTTCGCGAGTCGGCGCCCGCATCGAGGGTCGCATCGCGACGGTCGACGTGGAGCCCGACCAGCGGGTCTTCAAAGGAGACGTGCTCGCGCGTCTCGAAGATCAATGGCAACTGGCCCAGTTACAGCAAGCGAAGGCCGAATTGCAGCGGGCCACCGACACGCTCGACAACGAGCGGAAAATGCTCGAAGTCGATCGCCAGTCCTTGGCGCTCTCGCTGGCCGCCTCAAGCGCGCAACTCCAAGCGGCGAAAGCCAATATTACCGCCGCCCAGAGCGCCGTAAAGCGCTGGGGAAACGAGGTCGATCGGATCACGCGGATCACCCGCCCGGGGACGCTATCGCGCAGCGAATCCGATGACATTCACCTGCAACACGAAACCGCGATGGCGAATCACCTCGCCGTCGAGGCCCAGCACTCCGCCGCGCAGAGCGACAACGACAACGATCGCGTGGCGCTCCAGGGCCTTGAAGTGCGCGTGGCCAGGCTGAGCGTGCTGGCCGAAGAAATCAACGTAGCGAAGGCCAAGCTCGCGACGGCGCAGGCCGACCTCGACTCGACCGTGATTCGCGCTCCGGAAAACGGTTGGGTCGCCCAGCGGCTCGCCGAGGCCGGTGCTAGCGTTCGCGTCGGCTATCCGATTGTTGCACTCTGGACGGGGGATCGGCTCTGGGTGGAAGCCTGGGTCGACGAATCCGCTCTGGACGACGTGCAAGTCGATCGCGCCGTGGATGTGCGTTTCGCAGCCTATCCAGAACGCGTCATCGTAGGACGTGTCAAAGCCATTGGCGTGCTCTCCGACGGCGAGTTGCAAAGCGCGGCCGCGAACACGCGTCAACCGATGCAGGCGACTGATACTTCAAAGGTCGCCGTGCAAATCATGTTGCCCGCCGAGCCAGGCGTCCGGTTGATGCCGGGTCTCTCCGCGATGGTCGGCATCGGCACCGATCAACCGCCGCCACTCGCGGCCCTATCCGCTTGGTTCCAGCCCGCTCCGCGCGTAGCTGAAAAGTAAGCGCCCGCCTAGCGCTTTCGCCCGCCTCGATCGCGCCCCGCCTGCGACTCCTTTGGAGTGTGTTGCAATCCCAAGGTTTGCCGCGCTCACGTTCTGTACTTGCAAAAGTGCGGCAATGTTGACGCTGTCTGGAACTGCGCGCACTTCGCCACCGCACCACGAGACCCTTAAATGTCACCGACGCCGGATGCTAATTCGATCCCGCCGGAACGCATTGCGGACTGGAAGTACCAGTGCGGCATGATGATCGTCATGCTGTGCGTCGGCTTGGGCGCTGCGATGACGTTGGAGACCGAGATTGAGTCGCGGCAATCCACGGGACTTTGGATCGCTCTGGGATTGATCGGCATTTGGCGCTGGGGCTGGGGCTTGCTGCATTGCGTTCGCGCCATCATCTACCGCTACATCGTCTATCCCCGCTGGGCAGCCGCCGCACGGCGTGCCGTACAAGCGCAAGGCGGAGTTACCGACGTTGTCGTCTTGGCGACGACCTACCGCGAGCGCTCCGCGATTACTCGGGCGGTGATCTGGGCCGTCGTCAAAGAATTCGGCCAACTCACCGGCTTGAAGCGATCGCCGCGGCTCGTGTTCGTCACCGGATCGCCGGAGGACGACGTGGCGGTGGAGAGAGAGTTCCGCACTGCCGTGGATTCAGAAAGGGACGCCTGGACTATCAACGGCGCGCCGGAATTGGTGCTGCTGCGCGGCGACTGTGGGAAACGACCTGCGATCGCCTCGGGCTTGAAGCACATCGCCGCGATGGGCGTGGATCCTGACGGCGTGGTCGTACTGATGGACGGCGATAGCGCGCCGGACCTGGGCGCCTTTGCCAAGGTGCTGCCGATGTTCCGGCTCGATCTCAAGGTCGGCGCCGTCACGACGAACGAGTGCGCCGTGATTGAAGCCCCCATGTGGTACACGGAATGGATCAAGCTCCGCTTTGGGCAACGTCATCTCTACATGTGTTCGGTGTCCTTATCGAAACATCTCCTCTGCCTCACTGGGCGCTTCTCGGTGTTCCGCGCCGACGTCGTCACCAGCGAGCGCTTCATCGAGCAGATCGAAAGCGACAACCTGCACAACTGGCTGTTCGGCGAATACCAGATGTTCTCCGGGGATGACAAAAGCTCCTGGTATTGGCTCTCCGCCAACGGTTACCAAACGCTATATGTCCCCGACGCGATGGTCACGACCTATGAAGCGGTGAACGAAAATCCGTTCCATCGCGCCGTGGCCAATCTCAAACGCTGGTCGGGCAATATGCTTCGCAATTCCGGCCGTGCGATGTCGCTTGGTCCTCAACGACTCGGTCTTTTTCCCTGGCTCTGTTGCGTCGATCAGAAGATTTCTTTTTGGACGGTGCTGATCGGGCCGACCGGCATGCTGCTGAGCATCTGGCACGGCCGCTGGGGAATCACCGCGAGCTATGTGCTGTGGCTACTGGCGACACGCACGTTCCGCGTGGCGTCGGCCTGGAAACACAGCCGGCGAATCTCGCTCTGGTACATCCCGTTGCAAGTCGCGTCGGAATGGGTAGGGGCCGCCGTGAAGGTCTGGGTCGTGTTCCACCCGGTCAAGCAGACCTGGCTCAATCGCGGCAACCGCACGCTCGATTCGTCGCGCTCCGTACCGTTCGCGGGTCTGCGGCGCCGACTAGCGACTTTCTATTGCTGCGTCGCAGTGACAGCCTTCGTGTTGAGCGTGGGCGCGGTAACGCAGTTCATTCCGTTCCTCCACGAGTTGCCGCTGATCACCACGAAGCGAGCGTCATTGGAACTCGCGGTGCATCTGGAACCGGAGCTGCTTGAATCCAAATTGTTTTTCGGCGCTAGGCCGATTGCCGAGCATGACGCCAGCGCCGTGCATTCCCTCGAAACTTCCGCCATCACTTTTCGGAATCCCCAGGAGTTGAATCGATGAGAGTTAGCGTCTTCGGATTGGGCTACGTCGGCTGCGTCAGCGTCGCCTGTTTGTCTCGTCTGCGTCATCACGTGATCGGCGTCGACGTCGTGGAATCCAAAGTGAATGCGATCGCCAACGGCATCGCCTCGGTCGTCGAGCCGCAAGTCGACGAGTTGTTGACCGAAGGGCATCTCGCCAAGCGGATCACCGCCACCACCAACGCGGAGCAAGCGGTACTGGACACGGACGCCACGCTCATTTGCGTCGGCACGCCGACCGGCCGCGACGGTTCGCACGATCTGTCCGCGGTGATGGCCACCGCGAAGGCTATCGGCGCGGCGCTCAGCAAGAAGACGGAGCCGCACCTCGTCATCATGCGCAGCACGGTCGCGCCGGGCACGGTGGAAGGGCTGCTCGTTCCAGCGATCCTAGGCCCAACAGGAAAATCCAACGGCCATGTGAGCATCGTGATCGTCCCGGAATATCTCCGCGAATGCACTGCCGTGCGCGATTATTTCGACCCGCCGCTCGTCGTGGTCGGCACGGCTGACGGTCAGCCCGACGTGGAAAAAGGCGCCATTGCCGCGCTGATGGCCGTCGATCCGGAGCGGATCGAATGGGTGCAGTATAAGCAGGCGGAAATGCTCAAGACGCTCTGCAATGTGTTCCACGCGATGAAGGTCGCCTTCGCCAACGAAGTCGGCTCGCTCTGCTCGGAACTGGGCGTCGACGGCCGCGCCGTCATGCGATTGCTCACGATGGATCGCAAGTTGAACATCTCGCCAGCATACCTTCGTCCCGGCATGCCCTACGGCGGCTCTTGTCTGCCGAAAGACTTGAGCGCCGTGGTTTCGCTGGCGACCAAGCATTGCGTGGACACGCCGTTGCTGCGATCCATTGGTCTCAGCAACGAAGCGCACAAACATCGCGCTTACGATGCGGTGCTGCATCTCAATGGCCATCGCCGCATCGCCATGGACGGGCTGGCCTTCAAGCCAGGCACCGACGACTTGCGTGAAAGTCCGATGGTCACGATCGCCGAATACCTGATCGGCAAGGGGTACGACTTGCGAATCCTCGACGCCGCTGTGAAGACGGCGCGACTGACGGGGGCGAATCGGGATTACATCGAGCATCACATTCCGCATCTCGCCAATCGCCTGGTCGGCACCGCCGAAGAGTTGCTGGCGCATGCCGACGCGCTGGTGCTAACGCGCGACGACAACGACTTGTTTGACGTCGCGTGCAGCATGGAATGTCCCCCCATGGTCATCGATCTGACCGGCGCCGGCCGAACCATCGCCGCGCACGCGGAGTCCGTCGCCGACGTGGACGTGCCGACCGTGGCTCTCAGCGGGTCGCATAAATCGTTGAAACGCGTGAAGTCGCCCCGGCCACGCGCCGCGGCCGCCGTGGCGCGGCGTGCATAGCGGGCCGCCGCCCGTCGTACTCATCGTTGATTTGTTCAAAGAACTGCCTGCCTGGTGGTCGTCGGGCTCGGATGCCCGGCGGCCCCCGCCGGCGGTCGGCGCACCGATCTATTCCCGCAAGGACGCCCTTTCTCAAATCCGGAATCCCTTGATATGCGCTCCAGACGAACCTCCCGCGTCCCTGCCTGCCTGAACTCTTCCGTTCGCCTTCACGGCGAGCCGCTCGAGCGCCGCTGCCTGCTAGCGGGCGCTCCGTTTGTCGAGTCGACCACGCCAGCGCTGAACGGCAATCCCTCGATCGTGGCCGGCATCACGTCGATCAAAGTCGTGTTCAGTGAAACCGTCACCGGCGGCGCTGTATCGTCGAACTACGATCTGCGCGCCGCCGGCGCAGATTCCTTGTTCAACACCTCGGACGACGTGCTCTATCCGACCACGCCGACGTATTCCGGCCGTACCGCCACGGTCAAGTTTGATCGGATTCCCGTCGGCGCCTATCGTCTCACCGCGTATGACACGATTGTCGACCTGCAAGGTGAAATGCTCGACGGCGATGGCAATGGGACCGCCGGCGGCGTCTATGTGCGGACATTCAGCATTATTCCAGGCGCCGCGTCGAAGCTCGCGCTGGATGGAATTCCGTCCGTCGCCGACGCCGGCCAGCAATATGGGCTGACCGTCACGGCGCTCGACGCTTATAACAACGTCGCCACCGGCTACGCCGGCACAGTGCAGATCACGAGCAAGGACGCGGCCGCAATCCTGCCGCCGAACTTCAGCTTCACCACGGCGAATGCCGGCGTCGCCACGTTGCCGGTGACGCTCGTGACCGGCGACACTGGCGTCTGGGTGAAAGCGACTGACACGGCAGGAGGCTTCAACAAGAGCCTGACCGGTATCACTGTCGTCGCACATGGATTGACGGGGTTCAGCGCCACCGGAACGGCGCCAATCAGCACCGCGGGCGCGACGCAGACGGTTACCATCGGCGCGCTCGATGTCGGTGGCGGCGTGTTTCAGAGCTACGTTGGAACGGTTTCAGTCACCACGTCCGATCCTTTTGGCGGAGTGCCAGGCAGCGTCACCATGACGTCGGCGGACGCCGGTAGCAAACAAATCAGCGTCACGTTGAAAACGGCGGGTCCGCAAACACTGACCTTCACGGACATCGCCTCAGGCGTTTTCACGACGGTCAGGGCCGGAACCGTGGTCCACGCAGACCTGGCGGCCTTTAAAGTCGAGGGCTTCACTTCGCCGACGATTGCCGGCGACGCGCATCCGCTGAGCGTTTCCGCGCTCGATGTCTATGGCAATGTCGTGCTGAACTACGTGGGCACAATTGCCTTTACCAGCGGCGACACTAATGCCATCCTGCCGGCGCCGTACACGTTCACTCCGGTGGATGCGGGCGCGAAGGAGTTCACGGCAGTGCTGCGCAACACGGCGCAGAACCGGGCGATCGTCGTCACGGACACGACAACTGGCGCGACCGGCAAACAGTCCAACATTGTGGTGCTGGCGGCCTTTGTCAGCTATTCGGCGACGTCGAACATCATTTACATCGACGGCGACACGGCGACGCTGTCCGACATCAAATACCTGGTGCCCAGCGCGCCGCTGGCGCTGGTCGACGCCGGCGCGGCAATTTGGAAGCTGGACGCGAATATTCGCATCATCAACGGCGGCGCGCTGCTGCTACACGGGACCGCCATCGGCGGGGACGTCAATCAACTGCGCCTGCGCAGCGAAAACACGCTCGCGACGAACGCGATTGTCGAGATTCGTGGCGACTATGGCACGGTCGATATCCGCTCGACTTACGTCACCTCGTGGAATAACGCGGTGAACGGGCCGGACACCGAGTACGACTTTTTCGGCCGCGCTTACATTCGCGTCCGTTCGAGCTTGGCGGCGGATGGCGTCACGCCGCTTGAATCCCGAATGGACATCGTCGACAGCGAGATCGGCTACCTCGGCTCGCACAACAGCGAAGCCTATGGACTGTCCTGGAAAGTGATCGGCGAGGCCGGACCGAACTACGAACTGTACGACGTCGTCAACGTCTACGGCGACATTCTGAACAACTACATCCACCATAATTACTTCGGCGTCTTCACCTACGGCCACCAAGGGGGCCTGTGGGACGGCAACGAGTTGGCCTACAACGTCGCCTACGGATTCGATCCGCACGACGACTCCGACTATCTCACCATCACCAACAACTACGTGCACGACAACGGCACGCACGGCATCATCGGCTCGAAGCGCTGCGATCACATTACGATCGCCGGCAATATCAGCAACAACAACGGCGGCAACGGCATCATGCTGCATCGCAGTACCGACTACGCCTTGATCGAGGACAACATCACGCTCGGCAACGCCGATACCGGGATCGCCATCTTCGACAGCCGTTACAACGTCATTCGCAACAACACCGCACGGTTCAATCTGCACGGCATCCGCTTTACGGTCGGCGCGGCCGAGAATCTCATCGAAAACAACGTCTTCAGCGACAACCTGGATCAAGGCATCCGCTTCTTTCAGGGATCCGATCCGCCCAGCCCGGGCGATGACGGTCGACCCAAATTAAACGTCTTCACCGGCAATACCATCGCCAACAACGGCGGCTACGCGGTCCGCGCTCGCGAATCCGACGCCAACACGTTCGCCGGCAACACGATCCTCAACAATGGTGAAGGGAATACCGTATTGTTCGAGTGGGCGAGAAACAATGTGTTCCGCGACAATGCCGTTTCGCTGGACACCAAGCTCAAGGTACGGGGACTTTCCACCGCTTCCACACCGCTCGCGGTCAGCGGTCAGGACGCGGTACTTCTCGATCTCGATCAATACAGCATCGTCACGTTCAGCGACGCGCTCGGAGCAATCTACTCGCTGTTTGACGAAGACGGCGAAGCGGCGTCGGGCGACATCAACACGGTCACTTCAACCGGGTCGACCTTCGTGGTGACGTCCGCGCTCACCGGCCTGGAAGCTGAGGCGCTTGTGGAACGCGTCCCTCTGCATGTCGCGGTTTCCGGCGGTACGGCGACCGTCGAACCGGTGAATGCCGCATCGTCATTCAAAGTCATGGCGTCGTCCGCGAGCGTGACGCTCACGCTGGTCTTCGATGAACTTGCCGCGGCGGGTACTTACGAGCTTTCCCGCAATGGCACGACCGTCGCCTCCGGTGCGGCGAATGGCGCCGGAACCTTGACCATGTCGACCACGCCCGGCACGACCGCGACGGTGCTCTACGAACTCGAAGCCGTGGGCCAGCAGCTTCGCGCCGCAGGAGGAACCTCGTCGAATCCAGTCGTCGCCGCCCGGGATCAGGCGTTTGCCGATTTGGAATCAAGCGGCGCCACGGTGTTCAGTGCATTGCCAACGACGCGCGGCCGCCGGCGCTTGATCGACACAATTCGTCTCTAACCGACCGAGCGCCGCAGCAACCCTGTGGGAGGCGTCTCCGACGCCGATGGCGCGAGCGTGAATTTGAATCAACGCGTCGAGGGCTGCCGCGCCGTCTCCATCGGCGTCGGAGACGCCTCCCACAGTCAAATGAGCGCTACGCAAAGCTTCGCGCCATTCTCGTACTGCGAGAATGCATTCGCGTCGATATATTGAATCGATCGGAGCCTTGGGCAAGATCGATCTCAGCGCGAGAAGCGTGCGATGACGCATAAGTTATGGTGGATATCGGCAATCCTACTTGGCTGGTGCGTCGGGGAAGCTGGACAGCAGGCCGCGGGGGCCGACCTCGCGGCGGTGGCGGCCGCCCGGGCGTCGATCCGCGGCGCTGACCTCAAAGTCCATACGGATCGGCTGTCGGACGATACCTTCGAAGGGCGCGAGGCCGGCAGCCGCGGCGGAAGAGCCGCGGGCGGCTATCTGGTCAAGGAATTCCAGCGTCACGGCCTCCAACCGGCTGGCCCGACTAAGCCGTACTATCAGGAATTCGGCAACGACTACCGCAACATCCTCGGGCTTTGGCCCGGTAGCGACGCCGAATTGCAGGACGAAGTCATCTTGGTCGGTGCTCACTACGATCACGTCGGCTACGGCACGCGCGAGAACAGCAACGGCCCGACGGGATTCATTCACAACGGCGCCGACGACAACGCCAGCGGCACCTCGGCTTTGTTGGAGTGCATCGAAGCCATCGTGCAGCTCAATCCGCATCCGCGCCGGACATTGTTGTTCGCGTTGTGGGACGGCGAGGAAAAAGGACTGCTCGGTTCGCAGCATTGGATCGAAGCGCCGACCGTCGCCCGTAGCCGCGTCAAGCTCGCGTTCAACATGGACATGGTCGGACGCTTGCGGAAGGATCGCTTGGAAGTCTACGGCACGCGCACCGGCCAAGGCTTGCGCCGCTTTATCAGTCGGCAGAACCAGGTTGGCCTGCGCCTCGATTTCACCTGGGAGATGTCCGAAGACAGCGACCACTACACGTTTTACGTCGCCGGACTTCCGTCGGTAATGTTGCACACCGGCTTGCACGACGAATACCACACGCCCCGCGACGATGCGGAACTATTGAATGTCGAAGGCATGCAACGCGTCAGCGCCTTGATGTTCGACCTGATCGTCGCCACGGCCGACGCCGATACGTTGCCGGAATTCCGGCGACGTTCTCGTTCCGAGACGACCGAAGGGCGCGCGGAGCGCGAGCAACCGCTGGCGCCGCTGCGAAGCCGGTTGGGGATCGCTTGGGAAAAAGTGGATGATGCGCGCCTGCGCATTGCGCGAGTCGTGCCCGGCGCTCCAGGCGAAACTGCTGGCTTGCAGGTCGGCGATGTGCTGGAAAGCATCAACGGAGTCCCTGTCACCGCCGCCACCGATTTCGGCGGACTGGTGCTCGCGGCGGAAAGTCCCCTCAACCTCGTGGTGCGTCGCGGCGACGAACCGGAACCGCGCACGCTTTCGATTGCCTTGCGCGGCAACCCGGTCCGCCTCGGTCTGGCCTGGCGCGGCGATGAAGCAGAACCAGACAGCGTGATCCTCACGCGCGTAGTGCCCGGTTCTCCCGCGGACAAGGCTGGCCTGAAGCTGCGAGATCGTGTTTACTCCATCGCCGAGCAGCCCTTCGATGGTCCGGAGCAATGCGGCGAGTTACTCCGCAACGCCACGCTCCCGCTGTCGCTGGAAATCGAACGCGAGGGCCGCATTGAACAGATAATTCTCGGCCAAGCGCCAACGAACGAAGGCGCCGAGTAGTCAACCATCGCGCTCGTCCATTTCATCTTGTCCCTACAACTTTGCCTCATGCCTACCGTTCAAGAAAAGCTCGCCGGGCTTCAAGCCGAATTCGCCGACTGCGAACCGCGAGAGCGTTTGATCATGCTGCTCGATTTTTCCGAGAGCCTGCCCGCGCTGCCGGAGACGTATCGCGCGGAGCGCGACGCGGGCCTGCACCGCGTGCCAGAGTGCCAAACGCCGGTCTTCTTATGGGTCGAACTGGCCGACGGACAGGTGCGGATTCACGCCGACGTCGCCCCGGAAGCTCCGACCGTGAAGGGCTTTGTCGGCATCCTCGTGAGCGCCTTCGACGGCGCGGCGCCGGATGAAATCCTCGCCACGCCGAGCGATCTGGTCCAACACTTTGGCTTGGCTGAGGCCCTCGGCATGCAACGCATGCGCGGCCTCTTCGCCATTCATACCCGCATCTTGCGCGAAGTTCGCCAGCTTACCGAGCCCGCCAACTAGACCGCGAAACCGCTCTTGGGCGTTTCGACCATCGGCCGCTACAATCTCGCCCCGGTGGATGCTGCGCGCGGCCGTTGCGCGCCGCTCCGCCGTGTAACGCTTCAATCTGCCACGCATGGAGGCGGGCGATGCAACGAATTCTTTCGGGCTCTCTGAGTTTGGCGCTCGTCGCCGGTTTGACGAACGGCCTCGCCGCGCAAACGCAGCGCGTCCCCGTGCAGCGGAATACCACGCGGCAAGCCGCACCAGCGGCGCGCACCGCCCAGGCTCCGGCCCAACGTCCGGGACCCAATATCAACGTGCCGGCAGGTGCGCCGCGTGCGCCGTTTCAGTTATCGCCGCAAGAAGAAGCCCAGTTGGATCAATTGCTCCAGGCCTGGGAAGCGGCAGGCAAGAAGATCGATCAGTTTTCCGTGTCTTTTACGCGCCTCGAATACCGGCAAAACGCCATCGCCGCCGCACCCCAGGCACCCGGCAATCAAGCGGCAGTAGCGGTCAAAACCACCGGCGAAATCAAATACAAGCGTCCCGATAAAGGGCTGTATGTAACGCGCGACGACAAGGACGTCGAAGTCGACCACTGGGTGACCGACGGCAAGACTATCTTTCTCTTCAATCCGGACAAGAAGCGCGTTGAAGCGCACGAGTTGCCGCCGCAACTACAGGGCAAAGGCATCGAAGACGGACCGCTGCCGTTTTTGTTCGGCACCGAGGCCGCTAAGCTCAAGGCGCGCTACTGGCTGCGTATCGATCCACCAGGTGTCAAGCCGCAACCGGGCCAACTGCTGCTCGAAGCAACTCCGAAGTTTCAGGCCGACGCGCAGAATTATCGCCGCGCGCAAGTCATTCTCGACGCCGAGTCGCTGACGATGCTGGGCTTACAGATTTATCACCCAGACGGCAAGTCGCGCACCGTGCATGTCTTCGGCACGCCGGTCATCAATCCGAAGTTCCAATTCCTGCAAAAGGACTTCAGCAAACCGGTCACGCCGCCGGGCTGGCAACTGGTGCCGGTACCGCTCCAACAACCAGCCGCCGAGCCTCCCCGCGCCGCGGCACGTCCCAACGCCGGCAAGACAGCGCCGCGCGGCG
>JAWXBP010000247.1 GCA_034440135.1 Planctomycetia bacterium | reverse complement strand
CTCCTTCCCCAGCCGTCATGGCCAACGGAAGAGTGGTGTACAAAAAGAGTTACGCCAGGTCAATCACAAGAGACAGTGGAAGTAGATACCAATGGTCTCCCGACCGTGACACGACAGGCTAGCTGATGTCCGAAAATGGAGACCTTCGGTCGGATTGGCGACACGGTCGGGAGACCGTGCCACAACAGTTTCTACTTCACCTACTTCCTACTCCACCTACTCCCCGACACTGAAAACGTCAAACTCCGCTCATGGCCGCCAATCTTACGCCCCAATATTTGAAAGCTGAGGAAGAGTATCGCCGCGCGGCGACGACTGAGGACGAGATCAAGTGGCTGGAGACGATGCTGCGCGAGATGCCGAAGCACAAGGCTTCGGAAAAACTGCAATGCGATCTCAAGACCAAGATCAGCAAGGCCAAGAAAGATCTCGAAGTCGAACGCAAGAGCGGCAAGAAGGGCCCCAGTGTTCGCATTCTCAGACAAGGCGCCGGCACGGTTGTGGTCCTCGGCGGGCCCAACGCGGGCAAGAGTCGGCTGGTAACGGCGCTCACCCGCGCGACGCCCGAGGTGGCGCCCTATCCTTTCACAACGCGCACTGCCACGCCTGGCATGATGCCCTGGGAAGACGTCTCGGTGCAACTGATCGATACGCCGCCGATCACCGCTGACTTCCTCGAAACCTACATGCAAGGCATGATCCGCAGCGCCGACACGGCAATCCTGATGGTGGACCTGGGCGCTGACGACGGCATCGAACATTGTCAGGCGTTGGTGGATCGCTTGAACGCCACGAAAACACGTTTGGCGGCGACCTCGCGGCTCGATGAAGAAGACGTCGGCTTGTCGTATACGCAGACGCTGCTTGTGCCGAACAAGATCGACGATCCCGACGCCACGGTGCGACTCGATTTTATGCACGAACTGCTGCTGCTCGATCTGCCGGAGTTGGTGATCTCCGCGGAAACCGGACAAGGGATCGCGGAACTCAAGGCGGCAATCTACAAGTCGCTCGACGTCGTGCGCGTCTACACCAAAACGCCCACGGCGAAGGAACCGGACATGACGCGGCCCTTCACGCTACGCCGCGGCAGCACGCTCGCTGACCTGGCCGGCATGATTCACCAAGACTTCGTGGCTAAACTCAAGTCCGCCCGCATCTGGGGCACAGCAGTTCATGACGCCAGCACGGTCAAGCCAGACTACGTGCTACACGACAAAGACGTGGCGGAACTGCACGTGTGACGACAAAGCGTCTTGAACCGCGGAGGCGCTCAGACGCAGCGGGGGAAATGACGAACGCAAGCACGCTCGTTGCTGCGTGGGAATCATTCGACATTCATGCCGCTATGTCAGCGCCGCCGGGTTCACCACATGTTTGGGCGTCTCGCCGCTGAGTCGTGCCGCGACTTGTTCGGCGACGCGGCGGCGGAGGTCGGCGATCGATTCCTCGGAGACGAACGCTGCGTGGGGCGTGACGATGACGCGCGGATCGTTGAACGGCGGCTGCGAGAGGTCCGGCGGCTCGTGTGCCTGCACGTCGAGGGCAGCGCCGGCGAGTTGCCCCCGTTCGAGCGCCACGGCCAGCGCCGCTTCGTCGATCACAGCGCCGCGTGCGGTGTTGATCAGATACGCCGAAGGCTTCATCCGGGCCAGCCGTTCAGCATTCAATAGGTGCTTGGTTTCCGGCGTGGCTGGAATGTGCAGCGAGACGTAGTCGCTCTCGGCGAGGAGTTGGTCCAGTTCCGCAAAGGCGACGCCGGACAACGGATCGCGGCGACTGCGGCTGGTCGCCAGGACACGCATGCCGAGGCCGATCGCCTTTTCCGCCAGTCGACGGCCGATGTTGCCGAAGCCGACGATGCCCAGCGTTTGTCCTTCGATGCGCCGTAGCGGCGGCCCGGCCTGCAGTTGGTAGACGCCTTGCTGCGATTGGCGATCAAAAAACACAATTTTGCGCGCCATCGCGAGCAATAATGCGAGCGCGTGTTCGGCGACTTCGATCACGCAGTAATCCGGCACGTTGGTGACCGGAATCTTGTGCGCCGTGCAATAGGCGACGTCGATGTTGTCCAAACCGATGCCCAACCGCGACACGATACGGCACTTCGGCGCGGCGGCGATCACCTCGGCGGGCACCTTGACCCAATTGGTCATAATCGCATCGACCGGGCCAGCGAGCGCCGCTAGCGACGCGGGATCCTGCCGCTCGGCAAGGATCAACTCGGCGTCGATGCGATCCAAAATGGCCCGCTCAAGGGAAAGATCCGGCCAGGCGATGTCGGTAATGAGCACACGGAACGCAGGCATGATTATTAGGCGCTGTCCTTCAAGCAGGATTGGGGCGGAATGACGAAGGTCGAAATCCGAATGTCGAATGAAATCCAAATGACGAAATCGAAATGAAAGACTTCCAACTACTTCACCTACTATCTACTTCACCTACTTCCTCTACTCCAACGTCCGCTCGTAGATGCGATAGGTCTTGTAACGCTTCCCGCCGACGGTTTCAATCGTGCGGTTGATGAGGGCGTTGTCTTCGAGCGTCCAGCCGAGTTCCGCGTTGTCGAAGCCGCGGACGTGCTTGCCGTACTCGAGCGTGCGGAGGATCATCAAATCGGTGACGCCGCGACGGCGGTATTGGTCGACGACCCCGCACGTTAGCACGCGGCCGGTCTTGATGCGCTTTAGATTGCGCGCAAAGCGCAGCCAACCCAGCGGAAACAGCCGGCCGTTCAGAGGGCGCATCGCCTCGTTGAAGTCGGGCAGCGTCAGGCAAAATCCCACGGGACGCCCTTCGGCTTCGGCAATGAGTAGGAGCTCTGGATCGGCCCAGCGGCGCAAGTTTTTCGCGAGATGCAGCGACTCCGCGTCCGTCATCGGCACGGCGCCCCAGTTGTCGCGCCAGGCCTCGTTGTAGACCTGCAAGCAGCGTCGCACGTCGCCGGCGAAATCGTTCAAGCGGAACGCCCGAATCGTGATCCCGCAGCGCCGGACCAAACGCTGCGCCTTTTCGCGCCACGAGCTCGCCATGTCGTGGGGGTCGTCGAACCACCAGCCGTAAAGATCCTTCGCTTTGCCGAACCCCCACGACTCCCACAGCGCCTGGTAGTACGCCGGATGATGGTTCATCATCACCCGCGGCGGCGTTTGAAAGCCGTCGATCAGCAGTCCGCACGTGTAGTTTGTCGAGTAATCGATCGGGCCGACGATTTGATCACGCCCGCGGGCACGCAGCCAATCGGCCGACGCATTGAAGAGGGCGTGCGCGACGGCCTCGTCGTCGATGGACTCGAAGAGCCCAACGCAGCCCTGGTTGACGCGGTGATGGGCGTTGTAGCGGGGATCGTCGCTCACGCAGATGCGTCCGACCACCTGTCGGTCTCGGAATGCGAGAAAAAAAGCCGCCGACCCGTGGCCGAAAAACGGGTGCTGGGCGCGGTTGACGAACAGCCGTCGCTCCGCGAGCAGCGGCGGCGCCCAGGCCGGATCGTCGGCGTAAATCGTCCAGGGGAGCCGGAGAAACAGCCCCAACTCGCGTCGGCCGCTCAGTTCGCGGACGACGACGGGGCTCTCCGCCTGGGGATCGCTACTTTCGGGGCAGGCGACGGTTTGGGGAGGCAGCGACATTGCCGGCTTTCCGAAGATTTAGCGCGATCGGCTGGGACGGTGGCAATGTGGGAAACTGCGAAACTTGTGCCGTCCTGGCGGTTGCTCGAAGGGCCGAACTCAGGGGCCCCGCGCCGACTGCAATCTCCTGCGCCAGCAAGATGTTGCGCCGTTGGTCAAATCCTACTTCCTCGTGCTCTCCGACGGATCACAACGTAAGCTTGAATGAGTTCGCCGCAGTGCTCTGAGCAGCCTCAAATGAAAAACATGTTCGCCCGACATTGCGGCGGCGCGTGAACCGCCTACAATGGAACTTGGTTCGAGGCAGCTTGCTGCATCACGTGGCTGTTGGCATAGGGTACTCGATTGCTCACCGAACAAGAAGTATCGCGCAGTTGGCGGAAGTTGTTCACAGAGACGGAGTTCACCAGTGAGACGGCCCAACGGGCCGAGGCGTTGCTGGAAGAACTGCGACCGGAAAGCCCGTTGCGGCACCGGCTCGGCAGCGAACTGATCGAAATCTGTCGCATCCGCCAGGTCACAACGGTCGGCTAGCCCAGCCGGTCCGCTGACATGCTACGGCTCGCTTTCGATCAGCGAGCCGGTCTTTGCGGCGGTGCGCAGCGCGCTTGACCCTTGGAGGGCAACCTGCGCCGCGCGATTCTGCGCCACGGTCGTTGTGCGCCAAGCCCAATGAAGGCCTCAGTGGTCTCTTGGCGATCGATGTATCGCTGGTGAACTTCACTGGGCTTAGTCGTCGCGCCTTCGCCATCGTCGGCGTCAAAAACGACAGCGGCCGCGGAGTCATCCGCGGCCGCCAAAAGCTCTTTCAGCGAACTATTTCTCGCTAGCGGTTAAGTTCCACACCGAAAGTCACGCCCTGGACGAAAATGTCCTGGTCGTTGTTCCGGGTGGTGACCTGCATGTCTGGGATCCGGTAGTCGATGCTGTTGGCGGCGCGAGCCAGGCCACTGAAGTACATGCCGGTCCAACCAGCCTGGAGCTGAATCGCCTGGGTAACCTGGTAGTTGAGGGCGAATCGCAATTCACCACCCAGCGAAAGTTCCGTGGTGTTGTCCGAGTCGTGGAAAGCCGTGTCCCCCAAGTCGAGCGGCTGGTTCTGGTTGCCGGGGAGCAAGCCGTTGCCCAGGCGTCCGAAAATATCGAAGTTCTGGAAGTTTGCTCCGGCGAACGCCCGCACTTCGGAGATGGTCGACACGCGGTGCTTCTTGAACACCAACCGGCCGCCGATCTGACCGCCAATGATGTTGTTATCGACTTCCGTATCCCAGTAGCTGCCGTCGGTGTAGTCCCAGCTATAGAGGCCGTCCGCGGGAACCACGTTGAGATTCGGATTGAGCACGCCGCCCAAGCCCATCACGACGAACTTGTCACGCATGTGGAAATAGCGCGGCCCGCCGAAGACTTCCATGACGCCCCAGCGTCGGAACGGCGTCCGTCGCCAGACCCGCATGGCTTCAATGCCCTCGACGCGCGTTTCGTTCGTGGCGTGCAACCGCTCGAAGAAGATCGGGAAGAAAACCAGGTCGTCGAAGTCCGTCGGGGCCGCGGTATCCGGGATCCCGTCCGGCGGCGGAACGGTGGTCGGGGGCGGAGTCTGGTTCGGCGTGCCGGTATCCTGCCCATCGCGTCCGAAGACGGTGTTCTGGTTGAGGTCGTCGTCAAAGCCGTCCCCGTTCAAGTCCACGAAGCCTTCGAGCACCGAAACCCCGTCAGGCCCCAGTTGCGGCAGGAACGCGACGCCGACCATGCCCTGGGCCCGAACGACGAAGTCGAAGAACGCTTGAGGTTCGCCGACGAACTGGACCGAATCGACCTGCAATGGGACGTCGTCGCCAATCAGGTCCAGTCGCGAGTTCTGGCTCGTCGTCTTGAAACCACTGATCAACCAGCCTTTGTCATTGTCCCCAATGTAACCAACTTCCAGGCGGTTACCCCATTGCGGGTCGCTCTCAATCCAACCCGTGTCCGCGGTGCTGGACTGGAAAATCAGTCGATCGCCATCCGACGCCGCCGGTTCAAAGCCGGAGCGGCCGATGGTCGTGGTGTCCGGGCTGCTGATGGTCCAGAAGATCCCTTCGGCCTTGCCGAACCAGCCGTAGTTCGGCTTGGGGTAGTTGCCGTAGAGGCTCAGGTCGGCCGGGGCGCCGATCGCGAAATCCCCGCTTCCCAGACGTCCGGGTGCATAGTCGTCTTCCGCTTGCCCCAGGGCCGTGGAGGCGAGCCAGAACTGGACGCCCAGTGCCAGCAGACTTTTTCGGATGCACTTTGTCGCCATGGTTTTCGTCTGCCCTTGCCTACGCAGGGAAATGGAATGGGCGCGAACGCCCATTAAGTTGTCACGGTGCAACGGTCGTAGCGGTAATATCGGCCTTCCGCTTCGTGACAGTTGAACAAGAACGGCAAACTGTGCCGGAAGAATCGATCGAAGGGGCGGCTAGAGGGCTGATATCCGGTAATCTGAATGCGCTCGGGAGAAATGGGTAAACAGCGAACGGGGAAAGTCGGGGTGCCGTCGCCGTCTAAGCCAGCGCTGACTTCGAAACCACTGAAAACTGAACACTGAAAACGTCCAACTCACCCCTCTAACCAGCTAGAATCAGTCCCACCATGCCCTCTGTATTGCTAGACATCCCGGAAGTCGCCGCCCTGGACGGACGGCAGGGGATCGTGCGAATCCCGCCCGAGACCGACGTGCCTTTGACCGACCGGGTGCGACAATTAATTGACACGGCCGACTTTCGGCGGCTGGCGCGGATCAGCCAGTTGGGCCTGGTCTCGCTCGTCTATCCCGCGGCAATTCACACCCGCTTCGAACATGCGCTCGGCGTGTATCGCCTGGCGCTGTTGTTCTTGAAGCAACTGGCGCACGACGAGCGCTTCGCAGCGACGATCCGGCCGGCCGACGCCGAGGTCTTCCTGGCAGCCGCATTGCTGCACGACCTGGGGCATTGGCCCTTTTGCCATCCGATCGAGGATATCCGCCTCTCGAGCGTGCCCCAGCATGAACTGTTCGCCAATAGCTTCTTGCTGGAAGGGGACATCGCCGAGGTGCTGACCGGCGAATGGCACGTAAATCCGCGCGACGTCGTGGCGCTGCTGTCCGCGGAGCCGACCGACGCGCGGGGGCGCATCCTGTCGAGCCTGCTCTCGGGACCGATCGACATTGACAAGATGGACTACCTGAGCCGCGACAGCCTGCACGCCGGCGTGCCGTATGGGCGGCACTTCGATCAACAACGGTTGATCGGCAGCTTGTGCTTGAATGCCGCCGGCGATGGACTGGCCATCACCGAGAAAGGCCGCACCGCGGCCGAGATGATGGTCTTCGCCCGCTATGTCATGTTCAGCGAAGTCTACTGGCATCACGGCGTCCGCTCCGCGACGGCGATGCTCCAACGCGCCTTCTACTTGCTCTACGACGCCTTGGAACTGGACGCGCTGTTCCGCATGACGGAGGCCCCGTTCATCGCCGCGCTGTTCGCGGCCGCGGAAGGCAATCCTGCCAAGGAGTTGCTCGACGGCCTGTTCGGCCCCACGCGGAAGCTCTACAAGCGTGTCGCGCAGTACAGTTACATCGAACAACCGGAGATCCACGCCCGCTTGGCCCGTAAGCACTATCCGTACCTGGCGGCCTGCGCCGGGCAGCTGGCGTTAGTAGCCAGCGCTGCCCTGGGAAAGGTGATCGCGCCGCACGAGATTCTGTTGGACGCGCCGCCGATCGAACGCGAAGTCGAATTCAACGTCGACATCTATTATCCGAAGGAACACCGCTATCGGCCGCTTGAGGAAGTCTCGCCGGTCGTGCGGACTTTGGCCCGCGAGCAATTCGACGACTATGTGAAGCGCGTTAGAATTTTCGCTCACCCGCGGATCGCGCGGGAGCTGCGCGAGCGCGCGGACTTACCCAAGCTGCTTTCCTCGGCATTGGAGCGGATGGAATGAGTGCAATTCGGTTTCTTGCTTGCGTCGTGTGGTTGGCTATGAGCAGCTTTGCGAGCGCCGCCGAGCAACCGCCCAACATCATCTTCATGCTGGCCGACGACCTCGGCTACGGTGACTTGGGCTGCTACGGCCAGCAGCAGATCCAAACGCCCCATCTGGACCAGATGGCTCGCGAAGGAATGCGGTTCACGCACTTCTATGCCGGCAGTACGGTCTGCGCGCCGTCGCGATGCGCGCTCATGACGGGCTATCACTGCGGGCATGCGCGGATTCGCGGTAACGGCGTTGTGCCTTTGGATCCGGCGGACGTGACGATCGCCGAATTGCTGCGCGAGCGTGGCTACCATACCGCACTGATCGGCAAATGGGGGCTTGGCGAAGACGCCACGACCGGCATTCCCTCCCAACAAGGCTTTGACAGCTTCTTTGGCTACTTGAATCAAAACCACGCCCACAACTATTATCCCGACTTCCTCTGGCGCGGCGAAACGCGCGAAGCGATTGTCGGCAACGTCGTGGCCAACGGCGTCGCCAGCGAGCGCGGACATTACTCCCATGACCTGTTCCTGCAAGAAGCCATGGCGTTCGTCGGTCAAACGCGCGACCGGCCGTTCTTTCTGTATTTGGCGCTGACGATTCCGCACGCCAACAACGAGGCCCGTGAAAAAGGGATGGAAGTCCCCAGCGACGCGCCGTACGCCGATCGCGACTGGCCGCCAGCGCAAAGAAATCACGCGGCGATGATTACCTATCTCGACGCGGGCGTCGGGCAATTGATGCAACGCCTTCGGGAGGCCGGCCTCGACGACAACACCATCGTCTGCTTTTCGAGCGACAACGGCCCGCATCGCGAAGGAGGCGCCGATCCCGAGTTCTTCGATTCCAACGGCCCATTGCGCGGCATTAAGCGAGATCTTTACGACGGCGGGATTCGCGTACCGCTCATCGTTCGCTGGCCCGGTCGCGTGAAGCCCGGCGCGGTGAGCGACCTCGTTCACGCCCACTGGGACGTGATGCCGACGCTCGTCGAGTTGTCAGGCGGCATGGCGCCAAAAGACATTGACGGAATTTCACTTGCGCCCACACTGCTTGGCGTTGAAAACCGTCAACAACATGAGCACGAGTATCTATATTGGGAATTTCACGAGCGCGGCTTCGCGCAAGCGATTCGCTTCGAAAACTTCAAAGCGGTGCGCCTCAAGCCTGACACCACGCCAGAGATTTATGACATCGCCGCCGATCCCGGCGAGACGACGAATCTGGCCATGAATCGGCCGGATCTGGTGATGAAAGCGGAGGACGTTTTCCGTCGCGCGCGGACCGAAGACGCCGCCTGGCCGATCAAGCGGGATTAGCAACGTGGTCGCCTTGACGATGTCCGCGCCAGTTTTCCTGTTCGCGTTCGTAGTCCAGGCCGCGGCGCAAGCACCAGGTTTGCGGCGACAGGATGCCCGCCGCGTGTTCGATGCGATTCACGTGCGCTTCGTCCAGCGGGTTCCGCACAGCCAGTGACGGCGCCTCGATCTGGATTTCCAGGTCGACGAGTGCGCCGTCCGGCAGATGCCCCGTGCGGACGGCATTGGCCAAAACACGTTGCCGCACCTCGCGGTCCGCCATAATCTGCTCCGCTTGCAGCCGTTGAAACATCTTTACTGCCGGACCTTCCGCGACCATGGTTGAGGCATAGTTTGCGTTCGAGGCGTCGGACGTGAGCATGAACTCCGGCATCACCAGCCGGCTGGCGATCGCCCGTAGTTCGGCTTGCAGAACGGTCACATAGCTAGCGGCGTTGATGGTCGAGGCGGGGAAGTCGTACTCGACATTCGCCGGGGCGTCCAATACGGTCCCCGGCGCGTAGCGGCGAAAATGTTGCGTACGGCCTGTAACGGAACTCGTTTGGCTGGCATCGGCCTGATCGGCGACGAACTGTTGCACCGTGGTGCGCGACGCCCCGCGATGCCGGCGAATCAGCGCGATCGCCGATTGAATCTCCGCCACCGTGCTCATATTACGCAGCAGTTTCTCGGCGCGACGCAGATTCTTCAGCACCGGATAGAACAGCGGCAGCCCGCGCTTCACGTTGGCGTCGACATTGGCCTTGCGATGTTGAATGTCGCCGGCGTCGATCGACTCGCCGTCGACGAAGTACGCAAACACCGTCTCCACGTCCCGCGGATCGGTATAAATGCCGAATGACACCGCGGGTTCCGCGGCCAGTGTCGTCGGCGTCGCAATCTGGCCCGGCTCGACGAATCGCACCTGCGTCAGACCGTCCGGCGAAAGGAAGAAACGCAGAAACACTTCGCCGTCTCGGTCGCGACGGCGAACGATCTCCTGTTGCCGGGCATGCCACCGGTTCTCGACGAGAAATCGTTCCAACACCGCCTGCGCGTTGCGGACTAAATCCGTAGACACACTCACACCGCGCCGGGCAACCAGGCGATACTGATGGCCAGCGCCGACAATATAGCTGACGCGGTTCTCATGCCCGTTGATGGCGAACTCGTTCGCCACCGCCAATTGCCGACAATGCGCCCGGGCCTCGGCCAATTCCTGTTCGCTGCGCAGTCCCGAGCAGATCGCGCCGCTGCCAGCAAGGTCGCCACTGACGCGCAACCAACTCTCACCGTCGCCGTCGTCGAATGCTTCGCGCGGATCGACCAGGCGATCCCAGAGATCGAAATACGCTTCTTCCAATTGCCGCCAGTCGGGCTGATGCATGGGTAGCCTCAAAGTAGAAGGATGTGTGAGTCGTAGATAGGCAGTCGATATGAGCGGTTCGAATGTCGAAATCCGAATGACGAATGAATGACGAAGCTCGAATGTTGAATGGAACTGAGTAGACGAACTTGCACTGGCTATGTGACACGCGCGACCATTCGACATTCAGTCATTCGGATTTGATTCGACATTCGGATTTAGGAATTCGTCATTCCCCTCAGCTTCCTTCCAACTCGGCGGCCAGTCGGATCGCCATTTCCAGCGCGTCCGGGCCGTCGTCGTGGTCGCCCACAGGGAAGGTCTTGAGTTGCTCGACGAGCAGCCGCGTGCCCGGAGAATTGGCCAGAAATCGCAACCGACGGCTGGCCAGGTACGGACTCAACCGACGAATGCGCACCTTTTTCGAGACGTGATTCTCGATGGCATAGGGGCGCGGCGCGAGCACGTTTTGGCGGGCAAACTCCGCGGCGAATTGATCTGCCAACAGTTCTTGATACTGATTCGTCTCGACGCCAAAGGCGTCCGGCGCAAAGCTCCGGTAGTGCGCCACGCCGTCGGCGACTAGTTCCGGCGTCGGGCGTCGGGCGAGATCGGCCGACACGAAGATCACGCCGCGCTGGTCGACGCCCAGAAGCACGTACGCGGAGAAATCACCGTGCCGCGCGTCGCTGCCCTTGCTGGGATCGAGCGCGAGCGTTTTGATCCTGAACTGCTTCGGCCATTCGTCGAACCAGATGTGCTGGTCGAAGTACGACTCCGGCCATTCGCACAATTCCGGGTTGAGGGGCGAACCTTGCTTTTCGCGCTCGAAAGCGCCGCGGCCTCCCTCGGCACGGAGGCACATCAACGTGTACAGGTCTTCTTCCTCGGGCCACAGCAACTGGGCGCCTTCTTCCATCGCCGCGCGTTGCGACTCGTAGAAGGCCAGCGCCGCCTGTCGCGCGTCGATTCGATCGCAGTCGGAATAAATCGCCTCCCAGGCTTCCCAGAGTTCGGCGCGCCGCGGCCAGCGTTCGATCGCCGCGAACACTCTCGACGTCCAACCCGCCGTGCGATGCAATTCCATCGCCAACGCGTCGCAATGCAGCGCCGTGGCCAGATGCACGATGTTCGTGCGCTTGGTTCCGGCGTTCAGCAATGTGCCTTGAAACCACTGCCGCGATGCCGCCCGGGCGGCGGCGGATTGAATATGCTGGTCGTTCTGCAGATCGTCGCAGATAATCAGTGACGGTCGAGCAGCGCCTTTTCGCTTGCCGCGCATCCGCTGTCCGGCGCCCAGCGCGTCGATGGCTACGCCGTTGCGCAGGACGATGGATTGCGCCCGCCAGGTGCGCCCTTGCCCCGCGGCTTGGGGATAATCGCGGGCAATCGCCTCGTTCTCCAGCAACTCGGACGTGATGTTTTCCAAATGCGCGACCGCCTGGTGCTTACTGTCGGAGACGATCCAGATATACCGCTCGCTTCCTTCGAGCGCTGCGCGCAATGGAAGTGCGAGCGTGCCAATGGTCGACTTCGCGCCGCCGCGCGGGCCGATGGCATTGATTTTCGCGCGGCGCTCGTGACGGGCCGCTTCGAACTGTTGTTCGAGCCAGCGATGCATCCCCGAGGGCGGGCGCGTAAAGTGATTTGGGAGATAGTGCCGTCCCCACTCCAGCAACGGTGCATCGCGCTGCGCTTTCGTGGTTGGATCGCCGCCGCGCTGCTTGAGAGCTTCGACGAACATCGAGAGCAGAATTCGTGCGTGTGGCTCGCGGAATTGCCGCCAGGAAATGGGACGGGCATGCTTTGTCGCGGCGATCATGACTTTCGCTCCGACGCTTCAACCTTAACTAACAGATCTTTCAGGCGGTTGAGGATGTTTGTCCGATGATCAGCGTCCGGCACTTCCGCCAGCACGGCGACAGCCATGGCGTCGATCAAGGCCCGCACTTTGGCTGGCGCCAGCGCCTTGGGATCGGACTTTGCATAGCGGCTCGGGAACTTTCGTTCCAAGAGCCAGGCCGCCGCGCGCCAATACTGCTCGCGTAGCGCCGCCTTGGTGATATTGCCGAGTTGCGCCAACTCGAAATTCGGCGCCGCCTGGTCAAGCCGCGCCTGAAACGCAGGCTTGGCCGCAGCGGTATCGTAGATTTCCTGGAGCGTCCGCCGCACGTAGTCGGCGGCCGAAGGCAAATCCGACCCGGCCAGCAGCACCGCGACGACGTCGTTCTGTTGCTTGGCGGTAAGCAGCTTCGACTTGCGGGGCATGGAGCGAGAGTTTGAAGTGTTCAGTGTTCAGTATTCCTACTTCACCTACTATCTACTCGACCTACTTCACCTCTTCCCAAACACTCAAACGATGCCGTGGCGCGGCCCCAGGAGCCGCGGTACCAGCCTTTTCGCACGGGCTGGGGCCGTGACCCATGCTTGCGCACCCGATTGAGTCGCCAGCGCGGCGAGCGCTCGCAATGCGCGAGCATTGCCGGATGACTGGAGGTGAGCAGCAATCGTTCTTTATTCGCCAAATGAATGTCCGCCACGCATTCCATCAGCCGCGAACCCACGCCGATGCCCTGATAGTCAGGCAAGGTGACGAGCCGAGTGATTCGCCACGTATGACGATGCCCGACTTGCGCGAGCGTGGCGCAGAACGCGATCGGTTGGTCGTCGCAACTCGCCACGAAGCAGCGCGCGCCGGGCGCCAGGCTGCCGGTCAAATAGTGATGACGGCTAAACATCCGCCACGCCGCACGTCCGGCGCGATGTACTTCGAGTCGCAGTCGCGGTCGCCGAAGCCGCCTCCGCTGGCACGTGCCGGTCGCCATGTCGGTCACCCAATCCGGCTCCAGCCATTCGGCGATGTCGTAGTGGCACGCGACGGCGACAAATCGCACGTTCAGCGACTCGCCCCGCAGCGCCTTCGCGAGCGCCGCCGCGCCGTACCGCGCCGCCGTACGATCCACGACACTGGTGAATTCATCGAAGACCAGCAGGCCGGACTGTTCGCCTTGCCGCAACGCCCGGACGAGGTCGCAACGAAAGCGCTCTCCGCCGCTCAATACGTCGTACGGGCGCAACCAAGCCGGCGGTGAACCGAAGCCGACGCTCGTCAGCAAGCCCGTAAGCTGCTTGATCGGCGCGTCGCCTAGACAATCGATCACCGCGCGATCCGCCGGCCAGGCGCCGCTTCGATAAAGCGCCTCGCCAAACGCCGCGCGGGCGATACTCGTTTTCCCGGAACCGGACGGACCGACGATCAACCCAATTTGCCAAGGCTCGTCCAACGCCGGAACTTCGACGGAAAACGTCTCTCGCAGCTTTTCCGCGAGCGGCACATCAAACATCCCGGCCACCTGCTGCACACGAAACGAATCATGCAGGGGACAAGCGACCGTGGTTTCGATGAGGGGCATGGGATCGTTTGAAGTGTTCGGTGTTCGGTGCAGTTATTGAACGCTCGCCAGTTCACTATTTCACGCAGCAACTACTTCGCCAACATTCCGATAGACATCACTCCGCACTCACCACGCCCTTTTCCACTTCATGCTCCCCGTGGTGAATCCATCTCACAAGGCCTAGGCTCTGTTGACGATTCGGTCTGCTTCAGGTTAAACACTTGCGGTCGGAATTGGAATTCCGATTGCACCCTGGAGGCTCGGATGCCATG